>NZ_JACZHU010000156.1:0-560 GCF_020278605.1 Wolbachia endosymbiont of Mansonella perstans
TATGGTAGATCCTAGTATCAAGTACTGGAATGACGAAAAAAGGCTACTTGGATGACAAAAAAGGGAGGCGCTGAAATGATAACATTTGTTGCAAAAACAAATGTTCGCTTATAAATTGCAATCAGCTATAAATATTAAAAAACTTACCAAGCAGAAAAAAGCAAAAGAAACCAGTTGGTGGCTAATTGTTTATATTAACTTTATAAATTGATGTTTTTCTATTCTAAACGTCTAATCTAGCTGCTTTTAAAACGCAACTGATCTAAATTTAAACATTAAGAAATTTACTAAGTAAAAAAAAGGAAAAGAAATCCAGAGTGACGAGTTTTGACTCTATAATACTTTAAATTGGCGTTATAATAACCTACTGACACTTAGTTTAAGCGCGATTTGGCTGAATATAGAAAAAGTGAAAAGGACATGCAGCAGCTATAATTTGATACAACCCACTGAAAATACCCTGAGTTTTTTACTGAATTTTATCATTGAGCCTGGAAATCAAAAATAAGTTTTGAGTCAGAAATACCACTACTATTATGGTAAGAAAGCTGGAGAGATTT
>NZ_JACZHU010000015.1:0-1384 GCF_020278605.1 Wolbachia endosymbiont of Mansonella perstans
TAGTGGTCTTGCTCCATACTCAGGGTCATAGCCAGCTTGCGCTATTAGTTTCTTAGCTTCCTCTGACAAATTTATACTTAGTTTGCGCTTAGCAAGTGTTTTTTGTAAATAAGAAAATTGGACATCTATAATTTTATAAATGTCGTCCTTGGTTAAACTGCAGAATATAATAATCTCATCTAGTCTGTTTAGAAATTCTGGACGAAATGCAGATTTAACTATTTGCATCACTTCGCTTTTTACAGAGTCAGCAGCTCCCTTTAGCATTATCTCAGCACCAAGATTAGAAGTTAAAATTAATATTGTATTGCGGAAATCAATTAATTTGCCGTGGCTATCGGTAAGTCTGCCTTCATCCAAAATCTGCAGTAATAGATTAAATATATCTGGATTTGCTTTTTCTATCTCATCAAACAAAATTACCTGATATGGTCTCCTTCTTACTGCCTCAGTCAACCTGCCGCCTTGCTCATAGCCAACATATCCGGGAGGTGCTCCAATTAGCTTTGAAACGGAGTGTTTTTCCATATACTCTGACATATCAAAACGCAGAAGTGCTGATTGGTCATCAAACAAAAATTCGGCAAGGGCTTTCGCAAGTTCCGTTTTTCCAACTCCGGTTGGGCCCAAGAATAGAAATGAACCAAAAGGCCGATTAGTGTCTTGCACACCGGAACGAGAGCGCCTAACTGCATTACTTATTGCTTCTATTGCATCCTTTTGTCCTATCACTCTTTTTCCTATTTCATTCTCCATGTTAAGAAGCTTTTCTTTTTCACTGTGCATCATGTTATCAACTGGAATTCCTGTCCACTTTGAAACAATATTTGCAATGTCATTCTCAGTAACTTCTTTCTTTAGGAGGCTATCAGTAACTTCTTCCTGGTCTTTTAGCTCGTTTTCAAGCTGAGGAATTACACCATACATCAGCTCCCCTGCCCTTCCTAAGTTTCCACTCAGCTGAGTCAGTTCCAACTCTTTTCTAGCATCGTCTAATTTTTCTACTGTCTCTTGAATTCTAGCTATTTTATTCTTTTCCATCTGCCATTTACTGTTTAAGTCAGCAAACTTACTGTTCAAGTTTTCGATTTCTTCATTTATCCTTTTTAAACGCTGCTTGGAGTTTTCATCACGTTCTTTTTTTAGAGCCTCTGACTCAATTTTTAGTTGTATTATCTTCCTCTCAAGTTCATCAATAACTTCGGGTTTGCTATCCATTTCAATTCTCACCTTACTCGCCGCTTCATCAATTAAATCAATCGCTTTATCAGGTAAAAACCTGTCCGTTATATATCTATTTGATAATGTTGCAGCAGCAATTATTGCACCGTCTGTAATCCTAATACCGTGGTGCACTTCATGCCTCTCCTTCAGACCCCTCAGT
>NZ_JACZHU010000015.1:1394-15725 GCF_020278605.1 Wolbachia endosymbiont of Mansonella perstans
GCGAGTGCAGGATCTTTTTCTATATGCTCGCGATATTCATTCAAAGTTGTGGCTCCTATACAGCGAATTTCTCCACGTGCAAGAGCAGGCTTTAGTAGATTTGAAGCATCCATTGCACCACTTGTTGCTCCAGCTCCAACCAAAGTGTGTAATTCATCGATGAATAATATAATTTTTCCCTCTGCTTTTGAAATCTCATTAATAACCGCCTTTAGCCTTTCCTCAAACTCCCCTCTGAATTTTGTTCCGGCAATCAACGCACCAAGATCCAGGGCTAAAACTTTTGCACCATGCAAACCAAGCGGCACGTCGTTTGCAACAATTCTATTTGCAAGTCCCTCAACTATTGCAGTCTTTCCAACACCAGGTTCACCTATCAGAACAGGATTATTCTTTGTTCGCCTCAGTGATACCTGCATAGTTCTTCTTATCTCCTCATCACGACCAATTACAGGGTCAAGCTTTCCTTGTATGGCAAGCCCTGTAATATCTTTTGTATATTTCTTTGCTGCATTTATTTTTTCCTCGCTATTTGGCGAGTCCGCATTGTTGCCCTTTCTCATTTCTGCAATAACTGAGCTTAACTTTTGTGGAGTCACACCATCTTCCATTAAAATTCTACCCACAGTACTATCTTTCTGTGCAGTGAGACCCTGTAGTAAACGCTCAACGGTAACAAATGAGTCTTTACTTCTCCTTGTAATACCAATTGAGTCTTCAAAAACTTTTGCTACTTCTCTTGAAAGTTGGAGGCTACTACTTCCCGGACCTTCAATTACTGGAAGCTTTTTTATTGCACCGTCCACAGCATCGGAAATATTCTGAATATTTCCACCACAAGCGCCTATCAAATCCTGGACTAAACCTGGTTCATCTTCGAGCATCACCTTTAGTAAATGCTCAGGCATGAAAACCTGATGCCCAGCTCCCAACGCTTTCATTTGGGCACTTTGAATTAGGTTTTTTGCTTTTTCGGTAAATTTACTTAAGTCCATAATATAAGTTTAACTCGTATTTTTCGATATATATAGCAACTGCTTTCTTAATTTCAAGCTAAGGAGTCGTTTATTGCCAAACAAAAATTCATGTTAGAGGTAGTGATATAAATAATTCTGGAGGTTATGCCCATCGATCGCTTCAGCTATACTAGCCTATTTTCACTAAATTTACATACAAACCAATTTGTCTAACTTTATTGCAACAGTTTTATTTTTCTATTTTACAACCATATTTTTATGCAGCTTGTTCTCGCAAATAGGTACTTTTTGGGATTTTTAAAAAAGTCAATGATTAGATTTTTTATAATACCGATTTGTAGTACGTTCCTGAAACTAAAGTAATTGCTAATGTTTTATATATGTATTAAGAAACATACAAATCTTGGCTTTCTCATGAAAATGTGAAATAATCAAATCATATTATCATCTTTTAATTTAGTAAGAGATAAGTATGGGTTTAACATTGGAATAGTTGGATCAGATACTGAATGTAGTAGAGTCCAGCAACTCAAGTGATATACTTGAACAAATAAAAGTAGAATTACTAAAGCAAAATAAAGATGCATATGAACAGTGGAGGCAGGGAAACTTTAATGAAAGCTACCTATTCGAATCGTTAGCCGAGCACAATACTTGGCTTCTTATGTCTACATTATTGCATATGGCTACCGGAAATAGCCACTTAAACACAGTTAAAATACCTTGTAGACGAAAAAATGTTGATATCAATAGAGCAAGTTTCTATTTAGATAAGGCAGGTGATTGCAGTCAGCATTTTTTCTCTGAAGGAGATTATGGTAACGACAATGCTTTACATTTAGTTGCTGAAAGTGGCAACTTAGGCCTAGTTAAATATCTTGCAGGAAAAGAAAATGTTGAGATCAATAAAAGCAAATCATAAAGGTGAAACCGCTTCACATTTACCTGTTCTCGCAGGCAACTTAAACATAGTTGAATGCTTTGTAGAGAAAGGGGCTAATATTGATATACCAAATAATGACGGCTACACTGCTTCACATTTACCTGTTTTCAAAGGTAACTTAGAGATGGTTAAATGCCTTGTAGGCAAAAAAAATGTTGATATCAATAAAGCAAATCATGAAGATAATACCGCTTTATATTTAGCTGTTCTCAAGTTTCTAGATTAAATGTACCAAAGTTTTTAATAGCGCATGAAATTAAATTACAGGGTTCTAATGTAAAAAAACACACTAAGTAGAAGATCATGAAGAAATGTCAGAATATTGGAACGAATCTCTAGATGAAGTGATAAGGATGGCAGAAGAAAATGAGCCACTATATGACTTTTTAAAAGAAAGTGACACAATTAGCATATGAGAAGAAAATGATAATGTACACAGTAAGTTTAATGATGAAGAGAATTTAGGAAGGCAATACCCAGAGTATTTTCATATGTTAATTAATAAAGCTAATAAAGTGAAAAAAAAGAAATTTTCCTACATAATAATAAATGATTAATTCGTACTTTATTGTCACATTATGAACGCGACATTAAAATGATTAAGTTTGATGGTATAAAAGAATTTTTTAAAGCGCACGAAAATGACCTTAGAGTGGAACTAGGAAGAGTAATACCTCTGAATAATTTTATAGATTTTGGAGACGTTAATAAAGAGATGTGCCAATTGGTTAGGGGTATATACATTAGTAAATGGTGTAGAAAAAGGCATTATAAAGCTAAATTGGGAATCTGCAGAAATTGAAATTTTGTCACAGTCAGGGCCATCTGCTAAGCGCTCCCGTTTAGAGGAGTGATTTTAGGAACAATAGCTAGCAAGCTTCGAAAAGGATTAAGCCCTTTTTGCCTTCAAGTTAAGTATAGAGAAATTATTCATTCAAGCAATATATTGCCTCGCTCTGACTATGTAAAGTATGAATTCTTACGATGAATTACAAAATGCTGTATTTGTCGTTTTACATGGTTATACCAAGTCTCATTGGTAATGGAGCAAATGGAAAAGAGCTCTTTTTCTCTATAATTAGGGAGTTAAGCGAATTTATAAGATGTCCCATTTGTTTTCCCAATAACAAATGTTAGTATTAACATACCTTCCGAAGAATTTATCTTGGCATCTATGAATTTTCCTACCAACCAGCTTATAGTTTAACTATCTTTCTTCTAATATTATCTTTACATAAATATTTAATAGATTGCGAGATGAGTGAAAAAGTTTATATTTTATGCTGCTGCTAACCGTCGCTAGAGTATAGTCAAGCTTGCCATAGCAAGGAGGTGGCTATGATGTAAATGTAATACCAATCTCCATTACAGAGAAAGCAGATGGACAATGACGAGGAAAAAGCTCATACTGAAGCAAGTAGAATAGCGGGATAAAGTGGCATATCTGTTTTCTGTGTAGTGGAAATTAGTGTTAACAGTTGCAGCTTATGTCTCCCAGTGGTAAAGTAATGTTCTTTATACAATTTTAATATTATGATTAGCTTATTGTTTTTTCTGCTGTTGTTTTTTTGTGGTGGTGATGCATTTGCAAAACAGGAACCACGTCCAATAGCTGCAGGCAGTCACATAAAAGTCATCAATTATAATCCACAGGCTATACATAAGTACACTGGTTTTTATGGTTACCAGTCGAGTATATTATTTGAACCAGGGGAAGTAATACAAAACCTTTCAATGGGTGATCCAACTGGTTGGCAGCTCGTTCCTCAAGGTAACAGGTTATTTATCAAGCCTATAGATGACATCGCTGACACTAACGCAACTGTAATTACTAACAAAAGAGTTTATTACTTTGAACTTCATGCTGAGGAAGCAACTGGATTGGATGATCCAAGATTAGCATATGAAGTAAGGTTTCTTTATCCACTATTCAATAGTGATGAAATTTACACAACCAACAACGGTTATATTCTCGAGCAAGCTAACTCTAACACTATTCCTGACATAAGTGATATTGAGGTTGTAAAGAAAGGCTTAAATTTTAATTATTCCATCTCACATGTAAAAGGTAGTGAGTCAATAATACCAACTAAAGTCTTTGATGATGGGAAATTCACATATCTGCAATTTAATAAGACAAGTTCTGACTTTCCAGCAGTCTTTATGGTTAACTCTGCAGGATATGAATCTCTAGTAAATTTCCATACAGTTGATGATTATCTTATAATTGAAAAAGTGGGCTCGGTGTTTACCTTAAGGAACGGATCAAGTACAGTCTGCTTGTTCAATGGAAGCATGCCTTTTAAAAAGGGTAAATAGCTGTTAAAGACTATAGTGCTTCAGGTACAGCACTTTTATCTATTTAGCATACATTGATTCAAACGGTTGTCGTACCAACATTTCCATTAATCTTCAGTGTTGTACACGTTCTTTTCTTTTTCTAATCTCTCCTGCTCTTCAATACAATATATTGCAAGTGGATTGGCTTTAAGTCTTTCGACTCCTATTTCTTCCCCTGTTCCTTCGCAATAACCGTAGGTGCCTAATTTTATTTTTTCTAATGCCTCCTTAATTTTTTCCTTTTTGTCTTTTCTTCGCTGGATTAGTTTTTCGCTTCCACTGTCTTTATCAGAATAATATGTACTATCCTCTAGTTCTTGCTTCTCCAGCTCAGCAAGCATCAATTGCAACTTTGAACTGAAATGCTCTAACTGCTTTACGCTCATATATTCTTCGTCTTCTGAAGGAGTGTAATTTTCTGGTAGTTTTGTTTTTGGTAACTCTTCCATAACTGTACAACTAGATAATAAAACCTGTATAATTTGCGAGCAAGAAATTATACTACCTACAAGTAAACGCCATAATTTATAATAAACATTTAAAGTCCTGGTATGATTGGTTTAATAAAAAAATTAGCAGTACATGATAAGAACTTTACCTATGTAATATCTGTTTTTATTATAATGTTAAGCCTATCTTTGTTCACACTTGAAAATAACAGTGAACAAGAAGTCATGTTAACATTAACATGGATATGTGCTACATTTGTTTTACAAATCTCTACAAATAACTTATTTGCTTCTGATTATTATGACGGAATATTAGAGCAAATTTTTATACAGCCATTTTCTTCTAAGCTTATAATTACCTGTAAAATTTTTGCTCACTGGTTATTGTTTGGGTTACCGATTTCAGTGATTTCTTCCATATTCAGCTTTGTAGTTCTTGGTAATAATATTGAATACTCAATAGCAGTAGGCTTATCTTTATTGCTCAGCACATTGATAGTAATCAATATTTCAGCTGTTGGAAATGCATTAATGATTGGTCGAAACAACTTAGCATCAGGAATATCACAAATTCTTGTTTTGCCAATTATAATGCCGGTTTTTATATACTTTAAATTATTAGTTCAGCTTGAAGACTTATCCTTGAATATTCTTACATTACTTGTTACTGCTTTAACTTTTGCCATTCTGATAATCAATAGCATTATAGCGGCTCATATAGCATTAAAATCCGCTATAGAACAGGATTAGAAGGCTTTACCATTATTTGAGATCTTTACCACAGGTAAAGTCTAAGCCTACTAAATACATTTCTGCAGATTCAGATCTACTTGACTTTGGTTTGAAGTATTTTACTGTTTTAAATGTTTTTTTTAATTCATTGTAAAAATCTTTATCGGACTCTCCTTGAAAAATTTTTACTACGAACTTGCCACCATAGCTTAGGAAATGCCTTGCAAAGCTCAATGCTGCTTCGCATAAAAGCATGATTCTAATATGATCCAACGATTTTAAACCACAAGATTCTGGGGCCATGTCAGATAAAACTACATCAAATTTTTGGTCTTTAAATTTGTTCCTTAAAATTTCAAGCTCATTTATAATATCACATTGCATATATTCTACTCCAGCAATTGTATTTACTGGCTTTATGTCAATGGCAACTACATTCACTCCTTTCTGAGATGCAACTTGTGACCATCCACCTGGAGAAGCACCAAGATCAATGATTTTTTGCTCTTTTCGGAATAATTTGAATTTATTATCTATCTCTATCAACTTGTACGCCGAGCGCGATCTGTAGCCGTTCTTATTGGTTTTTTGTACGTACTTGTCATTTAAATGACGATGAAGCCACCTGGTTGAAGATATTTTTCTGCCTTTGGCTGTTTTTACTCTAGTTTTTATTTGTTAATACCCTACAAGAATCACTTATTATTGATTATGTCTTTTAGCTCTTTTTCAACTACTTCTTTCACTAGTATATGAAGATACTTATTTAGCCATTTCGACAACTGAGATTTTAAAAGAGATGTGACTAATTCTTCAACAGTAAGACTTACTCTTTTTTGTTGCTTGTGCTGTAGTTCACTTTGCATTCTTTCAAGTAACTCTTTAATCTCTTCCATATTCTCTTTTAAGGTTAGGTGATCATTATTTTGCGTTTGTAAACTACTGTTATCCACTTTTTTATTGCTCATTTGAGTATTATGCTGCAAGTGAACATCTTCTTTTTCCTCTAAATCGTGGCCATGACTATTAAATTTGGTGTTATAGAAAACCATTTTCTTATCCTAACCGTTGTTGTTGATGTCTTTTTTTTCATTATCCTCCTCTTTACTATCTTCTTCTGGATCTTCCAAGTATTCTTCTTCAGGATACAGCACATCATCATCTTCTTTTTCCTTGTCTATTTCCACTTCATCATCACTTGCATTTTGCCAGATATGGCTTTTTTTTATGTCTTCTAGGATATCTTTTACAGATTGATTGCTTTGTCTATCACTCATAACGCTAATACCATTAAATTTAGAGATCTGTACTATTTATCATAAAAAGCAAATTATAAACACTAATTACATAATTGCTTTTTGCTTCAACCAAGTCCGAACGTGCTTTGAATAGCGCATCTTCGGTATCCAAAAGTTCAGTTGTGCTTTTCAAATTTAAGTTAACCTCTTGCTCAACTCCTTCCAACGCTAGAGCTGCTGCTTTTTCTGCCTCTTGACTTGCTTTAATAACAGCCTTTGCTGTCAGAACGTTGTTCCAAGCATTCACAACCTCTTTTTCTATATTTTTCACTGTTTCATAATAATCATAAGTGGACTTTTTTGCATCCATTTTAGCTTTGCTGATACCAAAAGCATTGGTTCCTCTTTTAAAAATTGGAATATCGAGAGTGAAAACAATATTGACGTTATCTAGAAGCGTGTCAAGGCTAAAGCCTTCTTTAAAGCTTTTGCTTGTACTGAGATTCAAAGAGGGCAACCACTTAGAAGTTTCAGCAATCACTTCCATTTTAGCTGCTCTTTTTTGATAAATCGCTGCCTTTAGAGATAGATTGTTGGTTTTTGCTAATTGTAAGCACTCATTTAGCTTGGGAACGGAAGGTAACTTATCATTAGCTTCTGAGAGTTCATCAGGATCTTCACCAATTAAGTGAAAGTAAGAAATGTTTGCCAATTTTAATTTACCTTCAGCATCAACTCTTTCTGACACTGAAGATGAAAATTTTGCTTTTGCTAATGAAACTTCAGCGTTGGTAACCTCTCCAAGAGAAAGGCGTTTTTTCATTGCTGACAAGTGCTCCAAAGAAACTCGTTCTTTGTGCTCTCTCAATTTTAATATTTCTGTCCTGAGTAGAACATCAACGTATACTTTCACGGCGTTGAGCGCAATCTCTTGTTTTAACTGTTGAAACCGCATCTTTTCTGCTCTGAGAAACTGACTTGATCGGCTGAATGTGGCAAAAGTACCACCACCGTCTATTATTCTCTGATTCAATGTAAGACGTTTTCCAGGTATCCCATGTTGGCTATCATATAGATCGAAATTGCTATTAAAGTTGTATTGCAAATTAATCTCAGGTAAAAATCCAGCCAACCCGGAGGATTTTAGCTGTTTTTCTGCACTTTTGTATTGGTAGAGCTGAGATTTTAGTTTTGAACTATTTTTAATAGCCTTATTTATAACTTCTTCAAGGTCGATTGCGTAACAATTTGTAGCACTAAAAATGGTTGCAAGTGTAATAATCAACCGAAACATTCTGCTCCTATATACATTGGTTGCACACAGCTAAGTTACTAGCACAAATTGCTTTAATAATCAATAACTAATGCCGTTGACACTATTTGGGAGTTAAGTGTATCATAGCTTACTATTGTATAATTTTAGATGATGAAAACTTTTTTCTTAAAAGAAAAGCAAATCGATAAAAAGTGGTTTGTCATAGATGCAGAAGGGTTAGTAGTAGGAAGACTTGCAGCATTTGTAGCAACGCTATTGTGTGGAAAACATAAACCTGAGTATACACCTCATATGGATTGTGGTGATAATGTAATTATCGTTAACGCAGAAAAGGTGCATTTTACTGGAAAGAAACTTAAGGAGAAAATTTACTATAAGCATACAGGTTACCCTGGTGGTTTGAAAAAAACTACTCCAGATAATATTTTAAATGGTAAGTTTCCTGAGCGTGTAATAGAAATGGCAATAAAAAGAATGCTTAATGACGGCCCTATGGCACGCAAACGTTTTGGAAATTTATATGTTTATTCTGGTCCAGAGCATAAGCATCAAGGGCAGCAACCTGAAAAGATAGATTTTGCTTCTTTAAATCGCAAAAATAAAAAATAATGGAGTAAAAATGGAAAATTCTGTAACAAATCAATCAGAAAAAATAACTAAACCAGTAATTGATTCGCTAGGTCGTTTATATTCTACAGGCCGAAGGAAGGAATCTGCAGCGAGAGTATGGATAAAGCCAGGGAGCGGGAAGTTTATTGTTAATCAGAAAGACAAACTACTGGGTTACTTTAAAAGGGAATCAGTGTGTCAGATGATAAAAATGCCGCTTATTGTAACATCTATGCTCGATAAATATGACGTATTTGCTGCAGTGAAGGGTGGTGGGCTGTCTGGTCAAGCAGGTGCCTTAGCTCATGGAATAAGCAGGGCTTTAAGTAAAATAAGCCAAGACTTATATTCTATACTGCGTAAGGGGGGATACTTAACACGAAATTCGTGTGTTAAGGAGCGTAAAAAATATGGTCAACGTGGAGCTCGAGCGAAATATCAATTTTCTAAAAGATAATCATTTTTTTGTGCTTTTTGTTAAACGTTATGTAAATATTAAAAAAAGTGTATGATATATTCTATTTTCGCGATAAATTTGGTTGACTATTGATATGAACGTAATATGCTGTTTGTGTGAATTTTCAATATTAAGGTAATTTATGAGTAAAAAAGATATAGTAAAGCAATTAAAAGAGGATTGTTCTTGTCAGAATATAAATATAACGAAATCTGACTTGGGCAAGATTTATGATACGTTTATAAAAATAATAAAAGATAAGCTAGATAGAGAAGATGAAATACGCCTGCATGGAGTAGGTACATTCTCTACTGCTATAAGTCGGGAGAAACAATGTCGTAATCCTCAGAGTGGTGAGATCATGACTGTCCCTAAAAAGACAAGAGTGAAATTTAAAGCAAGCAAGACTCTTTTAACTGTTTTGAATGAAAAGGAAAAAGCAGTAGTTAGCTAGAGATTATCGTTTTCATTGTTTTTACTACGCTGTGTAAGCCGTAAAATATAGCTTCGCTGATTAAAGAGTGGCCTATATTGAGAGCTGAGA
The DNA here is from genome assembly GCF_020278605.1 of Wolbachia endosymbiont of Mansonella perstans. NCBI lineage: Bacteria > Pseudomonadati > Pseudomonadota > Alphaproteobacteria > Rickettsiales > Anaplasmataceae > Wolbachia > Wolbachia endosymbiont of Mansonella perstans. The sequence continues at coordinate 10,960 of NZ_JACZHU010000015.1, forward strand.
TGTGAGGCGTTTCTTTTATTCTTTTAGCGTGTGTATAGGTTATACCATGCCCTGCGTGGCATTCTATTCCTAATTTATTGATATATTCTGCAGCATTAGTAATTGATTGTAATTTTTCTTCTGATGGATTATCGCAGTAATCTCCTGTATGAATTTCTATTATGTCAGGCTTTCTTTCTAGCTTCTCAAGGTACTTTAGTTGATTGATATTTGGATTGATAAACAGTGAAACCTTTATATCAATGCTATTCATCCCCTCTATTATACTAGAGAGTTTACTGTACATGTTGATTATATCCAAGCCACCTTCTGTTGTTAATTCCTCTCTTTTTTCTGGTACTATATTAATCGAATAGGGTTTTACCTCTTTCGTTATTCCAAGCATTTCCTCTGTAGCTACAATTTCAAGATTTAGCTCAGTTTCAATGTTTTTTTTCAGGTTAAACACATCTTCATCTTTAATATGTCTTCTGTCTTCTCGTAAGTGTACGGTGATAAAATCTGCTCCTGCATCAATAGCTATTTCTGCTGCTTTCAATGGATCTGGGTAAGGAGTTCTGCGTGCGTTGCGAAGGGTTGCAACGTGATCGATATTAACGCCTAGTTTCATAATCCACCTCAAAGATTATTTATAAATTATACATGTTATTAGGTCTTTACACAATCATTTTTTGACTCTCCGATAACGAAAGTTAGTATAACCTTTATGTTTAGGAAACTTACCAAATAAAAAAAGGCCTAGTTAATACCTATTTAAGAACTTGGCGTTAATGCTCTATGCGCTTGACAAGTAGCTGAACTTGAGATTATAAATGCCTATAGTTTTATGATAAGGGAAATGTCAAAACTTGTCGAACATTTTTTTATGAAAAAAATGAGATTAGTTAAAATTTTAGCTAGTTAAAAAAGACAAAAGAAACTCCACAATGTGAGTTGTTTATTATTCTCTCAAAAACTTGGAGTCCGGTTTTCTCTTATACCGCTTAATAAGTAAGGTCCAGCTAATGTAGACAAAAATTTATAAAAACATGCAATACCCTTGCTGCAAAAATAAAACATAACAAGCCTTCTTTTATACCGTGCTTTTGTCGCTTAATACAAAGATTAAAGATAAATTTTAGCCTAAAACACCAATGATTATGTGGTAAGAGGACTAACGAAGTTTGTCAAGTAAATTTTGCATTAATCTATTTCTATTCTACTTGGATGACATTAAAAATAGAACTACTTTGCACAATTACTTAGATATTCCCGGCTTCCTGGCTTGGTTACAGGCAGTTTTCTCAATTCTTCAGGGAGTTCCGCTTCACTGTAGTTTTCAATGCTAAGCTCAAGCAAAGATATAACAGGAAAAGACAATTTTGCTTCACTATTCCTCTTGATTAGAGCAGCTTCAGCAACGACTTTACCCCCCTTCTCTTTTGCACATTCCACTGCTTCTAGTGAAGATTTGCCCGTGGTTATCACATCTTCAATCAGTAATGTTTTCTCACCCTTTTTGATCTCAAACCCGCGGCGTAATTCAAACTTGCTATTAACACGCTCGCAAAACATCGTCCTGATTCCAAGCTGCCTGCCAATCTCATAACCCAAGATTATTCCACCAATTGCAGGAGATAGTATTAAATCTATTGGACTACTTAGCTCTTTTCTTATCTTATTTGCTAATAGCTTGCAAACTTTCATGGCTCTACTTGGATTCTCAAAAATCTTAGCGCATTGTATATATGTATCACTATGCAGCCCTGATGAAAGGACAAAATGCCCGTGCAAAATCGCTCCAGCTTCCTCAAATTCCTTCATTATTGGATCACCTTTGTATAACATCGTTTTTTAAGTTTCACCCTTACATTCTTTATTGATTATTTGAGTTACGCAAACATCAGACCACACATTTATTGCAGTTTCACACATATCGATGATCGTGTAAATAGGCAAAATCAGTCCCATAATATGCAAAGGAACGTTCATCGATACAAGATAACTAGTTGCCATAAAATAGCATCCCATCGCCACTCCAGCGTTGCCAATTGCAGCTCCTGTAGCTAAAAAAATCCATATAAACATTTCGCTTAAGGAAAATGTGTGCCCATTCGTCTCCGCAACAAACATTACTGTAATCAAAATAAACGCAGCACATGCGTTCATATTGGTTGTTGTGCATATTGGTAAAATAAAGGACGACAACTTCTTTGGCACTTTTAGCTTATTTTGCACACAGTCTATGGTTGTCGGCAATGTTGCACTGGATGATTTAGAAAAAAACGCAAGTGTGAGCGCAGGCATAACTCCCCTCAGCGTCTGAATTGGTGATATGCCTTTATACCACATAAGTAGCGGTAAAACTAGAAATGCTTGCACGAAATTCGCAGACATTATGCAGGCAAAATACCACGAAAGACTATAGAACTCGCTGCCACCTTTTAGCTCGTGCAAAAAACACGTGATAAAGGACCACACAGCAAGCGGAATGAACTTCAGTAGCCCTTGAGCAATTTTAAGTAACACATCAAAAAGTGCAGAAAACACCTGGTGTAATATATCCTGTTTTTCTCTTGATAGTGAAATAACAGCTCCACCTATTAAAAAAGCGATCAATATGCTGCCAATAACGTTATTTTCAAGAAAGACTTGCGCAAAATTTGAAGGAATGAGTGATTTCAAGTATGAAAAGTAGTTGTAATTGCTATCACTTACGCTTTCTATCGTGTTACTTGTGAAATTTTTTCTCACTGGATCCATAAGTAAATAAAAAGATAATGCAACAAACGCAGCTGTAATGGTTGTAAGCAGCGTATAGAACAGCGTTTTCTTAAGTAAAGTTTTAATTTTAATCAAGTCTTTAAGTCCTGAAATTGTAGACACTATGGATAGAAAAACCAAAGGTAAACTGATCAATTTAAGCAAGCTAATAAATATATCACTAAATAGCTTTGCTACTTCAAATACGACTTCATTGTTTAAATAGTATGCAACTATTGCAAGCAGTATAAAAAAGAGTATCGCAAATCTATGCATTAGAAATAAAACTTAAAAATGACATTATACAACAATTTCGTTGTTTTGTAATTAGTAACTTAAAGTACCAACTTTTTCGGATCTACACATAACTCTATTAGAAGTTTTGTGACTGTGATTGCAGAGAACATCGAGCATAAAATTCCTATTGATAAAGTAACAGAGAAGCCTCTGATTGCTCCGCTGCCAACGACAAACATTATTCCTGCGGCAATTAATGTGGTAAGATTTGAATCGAGGATTGTCTTTATTGCGTTTTTAAAACCCTCTTCAATGGCACGAACTGTTCTTTTTCCTGATTTCATTTCTTCGCGAATGCGTTCGAATGTCAAAACATTTGCATCCACCGACATACCAACGGTTAGCGCAATGCCGGCAATTCCAGGTAAAGTCAGAGTTGTCTCAAGTAGGGTAAGAATTGATAGTATAGAAATTACATTAAAAAGCAGTGCAACAGAGGCTAATAAGCCTAACTTGCCGTAAATAATAATTATAAATAAAGCAACAGCTACGATAGAGGTCATCGCTGCTATTTCTCCTGCTTTTATTGACTCTTCTCCAAGACTTGGACCGATATTTTTCTCTTCTATTATTTTAAGTGGTGCTGGCAATGCGCCAGATTTTAGGAGTATTGCAAGCTCACTTGCTTGTTTTTCAGTGAAATTACCACTAATTTCTCCCTCTCCATTTAGAATTGGTTCGCGTATTGTTGGCACAGTTAGAACTGTGTTATCAAGAACAATTACAAAGGGCTTTCCCACGTTTTCTTTAGTGATTTTTGCAAATCTCTTACTTGCTATGCTGTCGAATTTAAAATGTACTGTGGATTTACCAAGCGAACCGAATCTAACTGACGCGTTAACCAGCGAATCACCACCTATTTCAGCCTTGCGGAATATTGGGTAGGAATTGCCTAAAGAATCCTTGAGCATGACGGTAGTTTCGTGGTCTAAATCCTGCATTTTAGCCACATTAGTGTTTGCCAAGTGAAAAGCTAGCTTAGCAGTTTTGCCAAGCAGAGATTTTATTTGTTCAGTGTCTTCTACTCCGGGTACTTGAACTAATATCTTGTTTTGCCCTTGTTTTTGCACGCTCACTTCTCTTGTACCAAGCTTATCCAGGCGTCTTTGGACGTTATTTATCGACTCTGAAACTACTTTGTTGATTAGAGAATTCTTATAGTGAGGCTTATATGAAACGGAAATCGAGGCATCTTTCCTATTTAGCTCTAAATTTGGGTTTATTTTATGAACTAGCGTTGAAACTTTCTTGTAGTCATCAGTATTATTCAATGTCATAATTACTTGTTTATCAATTCGTATTCTGGATTCAATGTTTTTTACTAGTAGGCTTTCTTTTATTTCATCGGCTAGCATACTCAATTTTTCTTTGAAGTAGGAATCCAAATCTACATTAAGAAGCAGAGATGACCCGCCTTTCAGGTCAAGCCCTAGGTTTATTCTCTTTTTTGAAACAAGAAGCTTATTATCAAAGAAATTCGGCAGTATTACGTATAAAGCGAGTAGGAGGATACACAATACCGAAGAAGATTTGATTATAAGCCTATTGCGCATAAGTTGTAGGTTTAAAATTGTAGTGTAAGTTAAAAATGGATTTTTGTAAAATTCTCTAAATAACCTGCTGTGTCACTCAAGTAGCTATGGAAACGAATTAAAGCAAAGTTTGCTTAACAAATTCCTCCGGTTTCCTTATCATAGTATTGAAGCTATTATTTATCTCCAGTCTAT
>NZ_JACZHU010000170.1:0-541 GCF_020278605.1 Wolbachia endosymbiont of Mansonella perstans
GCTAGTCGAACTAGAAAGGCTCAACAACAATCGACTCCAGCAGGAAATACAGTTAAAGACAATTCCACTAGTCTTACGAAAGCGCTCTTCGTAATGACTATTCTATCATTAATGTCAACCCAGGCAATAGCAACGAAGAATTGCAATTGGACTTCAGGGATACCGTTCAATATTCCGGAAAGGTGGAGTTGTGACAACAAAACCAATCATACAATAATAAACCTGAATTGTGGATTCAATAACTCTTATTTAATGAAAGGAAATATTATTCTGGACGTGAACAATAACATTGATGATAAATCAATAGCGAATTTGAATCAAACCCAGGAAACGACAAAACGATTACTTCTGATGGAAATTTCCCTAGAAGAAACGTTTAACCCAAACAATGTGAAGTTTCAATATATCTTTGCTTCTCTCAGACGAGAATTCATCCAATTACTCAAGGTAACCTGTCAAAGAAGCTGCCAGAATAGAAATAACTTACTATATTTGATTGAGATGTCCGGAAATTATCCTACTCTGGCTGCAGAAATGCTAC
>NZ_JACZHU010000016.1:0-15340 GCF_020278605.1 Wolbachia endosymbiont of Mansonella perstans
TGTGTTCATATGTGCTGCAGGAATCAGAGGAGATTGCATGTGAGACACTAAAGATATGCCACTTGCCCAAAACTTCCCATTGCTCTCGCTTGCACCAGGAATTTCATTTATAATTGAATCTGCGAATTTTCCATGTACTTTTGAAACGTTTATTCCTACTTTTTCAAAAACATTACCGTAAATAATTGTAGATTCGCCACCTCCACCACCTGGACGATCCCATTTTCTTTTTTCAATCTTTGGATCTGTAGATGACTGTTCTTCAATTGAAAAAAAAGACTTTACAATTTTATTTCTTAGTGCACAGAACCATTTAAAAGCTTGCATTTTTTGTTCGTTCATAATGTTTTGTTAACAGTACCAATATTCGAGAGATTTAAGTGGTAATTACCTATCAAAGATGTTAATAATTCTATAATAGTTAAGTAAGTATAATAAAATATTTTTATATGCGCAATGAGTAAAAGATACATAGACAGCAAAAAAGAGAACAGAGTTGACTTCATATTAAGAAATTATGGAATGTCAATTATTGCTATGGCAGTCATTATGTTTTTACCTCCAGTAGTAATATCAACACTCTACTTTTTTGATATATATGATCAGCGCACTAACATAGAGATTAACCTACTAGTTAGCACTTTAATGACTCTGTTTATAGTATATCATGTAAAACGCTATAAATACCTACTTAATATCGTAGAATTTCAAAATGCAATATTTGCAAATGCACTAAATCATAATACAGAGTTTTGTCTTATTTTACACAGAGATGAAGGCATTGTTTATGCTGACGCAAGGTTCTACGAAAGATTCAGAGATCACATAGATAATGACATTACATTAGACAAGATTCTTGAAGTAGGGAACATTTCGGAGAAAGACAAGAAGGCGCTATACCATGCGCTGAAAAATAACTCTTCTGTACAGGTATGCATTGCCTTAAACAAGAAAGATAAAATGTCTAATTTTCTTTTGCTCTTTGACCCAGTACCAGATAATCCCCAAGTTGTTATAAGTAGTAATAAGGCTTTAAATTTATCACTAGCACCAATAGCAAGACCACATGGGTATTTTGTGTTAAAAGCAACACAGATGAACAAAGAGCAGGTATACGAAGAATTAATAGAAAAGCATAATATAGGAACTTACATTGCAAATACTAAAGGAATGATTTTATCTGTAAATCAAAGGTTTTTAGACATATTTGAACTGAAAAAACTTGAAAGAGGCAGTTCAATCAATGATTTTGTATTTCAATCTAAGTATAATAATACAGCAACTGATAATGAAGTTTTGTTTTGTACTGTAAGTGGTATTCCATTTAAAACTTATATGAGCACTGCTATGTTTTGTGATAAACATCACCATAACTATATATATGGCTTTATTACACCAGTTGAATCAAACGTTATTGATTATCAATTACACCCATGTTTTACAAATTCATCAATCGCTATTGCACAGTGCGATGTAAACGGTAACTTTATAAAAAAAAATACAGCGCTAATAAAGCTTGCAGGACCAAATAACAATTCGATCTTTACACTGATATCAGACGACTATCATATGAAAATACGTGAGTATTTTTCTAGTAATAGAATAAATAACGCATCCTTTGATGTGCAGCTCAGCAACAACGATAACATGAAGATATATTTCAATAAGTTTCTTCATAATAGAATGATGTTCATACTCTGCTATTTTGTCGATAACACTGAGCATAAAAATCTGGAGATAAAACTTGAGCATTACCAAAAAATGCAAGCTATAGGACAACTTGCAGGCGGTATTGCGCATGATTTTAACAATATACTAACCGGAATAATAGGATTTTGTGATTTGCTTTTGCTTCAGCATTCAGCTAGTGATCCATCTTTTAGAAATATAATACAAATACAGCAAAATGCTAAACGTGGATCAGATTTAGTTAAGCAGCTGCTTGCTTTCTCAAGAAGGCAGACAATGCAACCAAAAATTATTGATGTAAACAGTGTGATAACTAATCTTTATGAAATGATAAAGAGGTTAATAGGCGAGAATATAAAATTCACTGCTTATTACGGTAGGGATTTAGGTATGGTGAGGGCTGATCAAGGACAATTAGAGCAAGTCATACTTAACTTAGTAATAAATGCCAGTGCTGCCATGGAAAAGGGCGGAGAACTAACCATACGAACTTTTAATAAAAAGATCAATTCATTAAATTCTACACCTAAGAATATGTTTTCTCCAGACAAAGAAGTAATTGAACATGGAAATTATGTTGTAATTGAAGTAATTGATACAGGATGTGGAATGACGCATGATACAATTCAAAAAGTATTTGATCCATTCTTTTCTACTAAAGATATTACCTCTGGTACAGGTCTTGGCCTCTCCACTGTATATGGTATTATTAAACAAACTGAAGGGTATATCTATGTTGCTAGTGAGATAAATCATGGAACTAAATTTAGCATATTTTTGCCTATGGTTTACATATCAGATGAAAACCATAGAGAGGAAAGCAGCGAAGAAGTAGAGAAACCAGTAGTAAATGAAGTTAAAAGCAATGGTACAATCTTATTGATCGAAGATGAAGATTCAGTAAGAGAATTCACTACTAAAACATTACAAAGAAAAGGGTTTGATGTAATAGAAGCCAGCACAGGTAACAAGGCATTGGAAATGATAAGCGAAAAAAGTTTACACATAGATCTAATAATCACTGACGTGATTATGCCAGAAGTTAGCGGTCCAGAGATAGTCAAAGAAGCCCTAATTCAAAGACCAGGTATTAATGTTATTTTTATTTCTGGATATGCGGAAGATGCGTTTTTGAAAAATGACACCATTAATGTGGAAGATTTCCACTTCTTACCAAAGCCATTCACCCTAAATGAATTGGGAAACAAAGTGCAAAGTGTACTACACAAAGAAAAAAACAGTTTAATTTTAGGTAACAAAAAAATTTTCTAATGCAAAGATTTCTAGCATATATACAATAGAGTTATTTTATACGTAAGATAAAAGGCGTAAGAAAGGTTATTTCAATAGTAAACCAAAAGGGTGGAGTTGGTATAAAGCTACAACTAGTATAAACTTATCGACAGCCTTTGCTGCTGTAAGAAAAAGTACTCTATTGGTAGATCTTGACACCAAAGAAATGCTAGCACCGGTTGGGATTTCTTATCGTAGCAGGGAAGAAAAAATATACATAAAATATTACTAAATAGCGAAAATAAACTGATAGAATCAGCAATTTTCGATATAAAGGAAATTCTAAATTTATCGCTAATTTCGTCAGTGGTTAATTTATCAGTTGCAGAAATCGAATTATCACAGCTTGACCGAGGAAAATTTGTTCTAAAAAGCGCATTAGAAAAAATACGTGATAATTATGAGTACATAATTATTGACTGTCCTCCATCACTTGGTTTGCTTACCATTAATGCCTTGACTGCTGCTGATTCCATTATTGTTCCTCTTCAGTGTGAATTTTTTGCTCTGGAGGGACCGAGTCACCTAGTTAAAACTGTGGAGCTAATAAGTAAAGAAACAACTTAAATCCTTGCCTGGTAATAGAAGGGATATTGCTCACAATGTATGACAGCGAACAAGCTTAGAGAACAAATCAAAAATGACATTTGTCAGTATTTTAATGACAAGGTGTATAAAACTATTGTTCCACTATATGAGAGAATCATTCCGCGTAATGTGAGATTATCGGAAGAAACCCCCTCACGGGAAACCCGCTATTGTATACGATCTTAAATGCCCTGAAGCATAAGCATACATAAATTTAGCCAAGGAAATTTTGAGAAAATATGCGAACGGCTGCCAAGAGAAGAAGTTGGTAAGCGAGGGCATAGTATAAAGGATGATATGCTCCTAGGTAGAGATCTTGCTGGTCTTATAGGTGATAATTATGATAATAAAAAGGATCGGCAAGAGTATTCGCCTATTTCACTACTGCATCCAAGCAAATTTCAGCCATGAAAGCACTTTGATTAAGAGTCGTTGAAAGAACTGGCAAGTTTCATAGAGAAAAATTGTATTATACAGTCTATTGTAGTGCGCAAGGATTCAAATAATGACGGTTATGAAATAACAGCTGGGGAACGTCGTTGGCGAGCAAGCAAGATTGCAAACCCGATAGTGTGTCAGTTATTGTAAAAGATTTGAACGACAAGGAGTGCTTAGAATTATCTATCATTGAGAATATACAAAGGCAAGATATAAATCCAATAGATGAAGGTAAAGCATACAAAAAATTGATAGATGAGTTTTCTTAATACACATGAAAAACTAGCCTCAACTGTAGGCAAAAGCCGCAGTCACATAACCAGTATGATTCGGATGTTGTTGCTCCCTGGCCGTGTGAAAAAATTGATTAACGAAAAAAAATTGTCTATGGGCATGCAAGAGCATCGATTAATGTTGAAAACGTAGAAAGTATTGCAGAGAAGATAATTTCCCAAGGTTTGAACGTTAGACAAACTGAAAAATTGATAAAAGACCTACATCAAAGTAGTGATAAAAAAGAACAAAAATATACCCAAAATCAGAATATAGCAGCAATAGAGGGCGCTATATCTTCTCAACTTGGCTTAAAGATCAAAAAATGATAGCAATTCCGAGGGTAAAGTTATGATACGGTATAATAATCCAAATGAATTGGATTTAATATTAAAGATCTTGAATAGAAAGCTTGAGAGCTGCCAGTAGAGTGAAAAGATAATCAACTGTTGGCGTCATCCAAGCAGCTAATGTAGAAACGAAAAAACTACTTGACAAACTTCTCCAATCCTCTTAATCATAATAATGAAGTTGTTTGTTTAACTTCCCAATCTGTGCAGGTTAAAATGACAAGAAGATTTGTATTTAGCATATTATTGTTTAATTTTTCGCACTATGTGCATTGCATGTCTTTTAAAACTTCGGGGGTTTTACCATACAAGCTGAAGCGCGCTTGTAAGTCGTTTAGGACATCACCCAACACCGGGTTTTAAAATAGAGAGTGGAGTAACTAGCTAACTTGAGGTTTTATTGCCTTTTTTTCTGCTTGGCAAATTTCCTAAATATTATAGCTTAGACTAGTTGCGTTTAAGAGTAGCTAAATTGCAACATTTAAGACATAAAAACGCCAATACTGACAACAGATAGTAACCAGTTTTTTTTGCCTTTTTTTCATTTAGTAAAATTTTTAAATTTATTGCTAAAGTAACATCCTGGTTGGCTTTGTTGCGTAGCTAGCTACGCAACAAAGCCCATTGGCTCCGTTTTCTCATGAATTCCAGCGTGTAACGCTGGAACGACACCAAAAGGGCATTTTCTCCAAAGAGCAACATGCCTTAAGATTTACTAGCAAAATAGAAAGTAAGACCAGCCTCTATATCGTATGTAGCAAATAATCCACTGCCTATATTTATATTTTCCTGTTTTGCAACTCCTTTTGGTAGATTATCTTTAACACCGTCATCCAATGTCGATTTTGCTCCTGAAGTACGGGTTTCACTTCCCCCAATAGAATAGCTTGCTTTTAGCTCATGATCCGTACCAAAAGCACCAAAATGCCTATATCCAACATGCATATTTACACTTTTATTTATAGAATAATCAAGACCAGCTTTTAATTGATATGCAGGTCTTTTTGACGCTTCTCCAAATATTTTCATCCTTGTTAAACCGACTCCAGCTCCAACATAAGGAGAAAAGGAGAAACTGTCATTCTTCAAATGATAGTAGGCATTTGCCATCACAGATGTGTTTTCAATTTGGTCATCATCAACTTTAGCAGCATAATATAAGCCTTGTTTGAGTTTCCTACTTCTTTAATTTTTAGGTACGACATACTCATTTGATTGTCTTCTAAGCCAACATCATCTGCTTTTACAAAAAAGTACATCCCTTCCAATTCAGCTCTATAGCTGTTGTCATCCAATGCTCCTTCGTAGCCAAGCGTTATCCCTCCAGCAAAGGTGGATTATAGTCTCTTTTGTGTCCACTTGGTTTTTGACCTTTTATCTTGTTAGGAATATACATCTCATTTATAGTTATGTGCTTCCTGGGGTTACTTTCTATTTTTTTCACTTCCGTGAACCCATGCTATTAAAAAATTGGCCTGATATCCGCTACCGAAGTAAAATCCTTCTGTTTCGCTTGCAAAAGACTGTTGTGACAATAACAAAGCAAATGCTGTAACTGATAATGTTTTTTTATTACTCATTTTACTATTTCCCTAACTTAAAGTAGATAATTTAATACTAATTGATTAAAAATGGCTTAACGTGAAAAGCTTAATGATTTGCATAACTTGTTTTCTGAGCAAAAAAAATAGGTAAAATTAATCTTTACCTTTGGCCTTATTATCATTTTTTAACTTGTCATCAATATCTTCATCATCAAATTTCTCCTCCTCGTCTTCAAGCCTATCATCGTCTCTTTCTTCTTTAAATTCATCACCACTTTCAAATTCTTCCTCTTCGTCATTAAACCCGTCATCTTCAAACTTGTCGCCAACATCCTCATCATCAAAATCTTCCTCTTTAAGCTCATCGTTAATCTCTGATTCATCATATACTGCATCTTCGGTTCGAGCTTCAACAGGATAATCAGCAGCACTAGGTTCTGCAATAGCATTATTCTCTTCTTTACTAACTTTATCTTTGTTAATAACAGAAAAAACTTTATTTGGATCATATGGCTCTTGTGTAGGCACACGGGTTGGCTTGAGTAGCTTTCTTGTGAAGGTGCTATCGCTATAGTATAAAATCTTCTTTGATTTAATTGGGTAAGTCGATTCTATTAAAATTATCTGCTCATCACGTGGCAACATAATAATCTCTTGAGGTAGCAGCAATGCTCTCTGTGTCTCAGAGATATGCAACGACCTTGAAGCAGGATTCAAATCTAAAAATTTAGGTTTATTCAACGATTCTTGCTGTACAGTTTTGTTCCCTATAAGTTGCGATATTAAATTAGCCGTCTCAATGTTATTGGCTGCGAAAGTTATCCTGTATGTTGAGTTTGATAAAAAGGAGTTCATCCCTGCTTCTTCGTATATTCCTTTGAGCTGTTCAGTATCTTGAACAATTAAGAACAGTCTAACTCTGTAACCACGAAAATATGCAATACCTGTTTGAAATTGCTCCATTTTTCCAAGTGTTGGAAACTCGTCCATCAAAAACAATACACCATAAGGCTCATCATCCGACGGCAATTTTCTACACAAAAACTCAGTTGCTTGCTGGTAGAAAACCTGCATCAAAGGCCTTAACCTGTTTAAGTTATCTGGAGTTAAACCAACATAAACTGTAACTTTCTTCTTTTTGAAATCTAAAATATTAAAGTCACTTGTCGCCGTTGCAGTATCAATCAACGGGTTTGCCCACAATTCAAGCGACGAGTTCATGGTTGAAACGACACCTGATCTCTCTTTGTCAGCTTTTTGCAAAAAGGCTGCAATGTTCATATACGCCACAGGGTGTATTATTTTACCCATCGTATCCAAAACAACAGCAAGGTTGTAAACCACGTCATCACTACGCATCGTACGTACGACTTCGCCAAAAGATTTAACTTTCTCTGGTGCAACAAGTAGGTATAATACTACTCCAACAAATAAGCTTCTTGCTTCATTTTGCCAAAAGTCTTGTTCAGGCATGATTAAGTTGGCTATTTTCTGCACATCATCAACCACCTGTCCAGGTTTTTCGCTAATCCACTCCAATGGGTTATAACAGTGGCTTACTCCATCTGGCTGCGCTGGATTCCATACATATACCTCTTGTTTCTGCCGTTCTCGCCAACCACTTGTTATTTCATAGTTTTCTAACTTTATGTCATGTACAATTATTGAGTCAGTCCAAAATAATAAATTGGGAATTACAAAACCAACACCTTTACCAGAGCCTGTAGGAGCAAACAGTAATGCATGTTGAAACCCATCAGCAATAAAGTAGCCTCTTTTATCTTTGCCAAGCAATAACCCTTTCTTGCTTCTTAACCCGGCTTTTCTTATGTCCTTCTCTGATGACCACTTCGAGTCTCCGTGTAGTGATTCTTTCTTTTTAAATGGTCGCCATTCAACTATTCTTTCCCTCAAATTCCACAAAATAATCATCAAAACAACGATAGGCAGCGCAGAAGATACAATCAACTTAATTTTGATATCAAAGCTATACAACTCTGGATTATGCCAACAATATTGTATATGATCAAAAATTGTTGGCCAAAGAGCTTGAGGAAAAGGCGTCAAGCTAGGGTTAATTGCTTTAAAATCCACTCCATCTGGACCATCAACAAGTAGGTAAAACAATACACCAGATAAATAGAAACAAAATTCTAGTACACTGGAAGCTACAACTCCTCCTATCAAAATATTGCGTAGATGATTTCCATTACTCATAAACTACTTTTCCTCATTATGTATAAATTTAAGCATTCCCATCTGATGATCTAGTAAATAATATTTCAGAAATGCTTCTTTTTCCCCCACTGGTTCTTTTGAGTTGAATAACAATATCGATTACATTTCTAATGTATGGTATGATCTGATCTGGAGGAATGCCAAGATTTGCTTGCATGACCATCAATTTTATTTGCTCAAGGGCCATTGCTGGACTATCCGCATGAAGGGTTGATATTGATCCTGGATGACCAGTATTTATTGCCCTAAGAAAGCTAAAAGCCTCCGCTCCACGGAGCTCACCAACTATTATTCTGTCTGGTCTTAAGCGTAAACATGCTTCTATCAAGTCTTGAGTGGTCACTTTGGCCCTACCTTGCCCTCCTTTAGAGGCAATTAAATGCACTCTATTTGGATGATCGTTCAAAACGATTTCCCTCGCATCCTCAACAGTAATAATTCTCTCTTCGGCTGGAATGGTACGCAAAGTTGCGTTAGTGAAAGTAGTTTTACCTGTAGAAGTTCCACCACTAATTATGATGTTTTTTTTATTTACTACAGCGTATTCTAAAAACTCTCTTATTCTCCTTTGCTTTAATAGTGAATCCAGGCAACGGTCCACTGGATCATCAGTTACTTCTATAACAGTTTCAGAAAAAGCCCCCATCTTTTCATAATCATCCAATGCTAATTGCATGTTAGAAGGTTTACGAATTGACATGACTACTTTATCAGACTCACATGCTGGTGGAAATACTATCTGTATACGATAACCATTTGGTAGTGTAGCTGAAAGCAGCGGTATTTCTTCGCTCAGTTTTTGTTCTGTGGCCTGAGCAATCAGTCTGCTAAGAGATTTTAAATGGTTAAGATCGAATATCTCTAATTTTTCACACCTTATTTCACCACGATTTTCAATCCATACTTCCTTTGGCTTATTTATTGATATTTCGTTTACTCCTTCCTCTTGAAAGATGCTTTGTAATGGCTCTAAATATGTATCAAGTGCAGCATAGTTCATTTCACTGGGTTTAAATTGCCTGTGGAGGAAATACTATATCTTGGTTAACAAATACTTTCAACGCAGTGCCTTGACCTACATAAACAGTTGGGTTTTTATCTGTAGATCTACCGACTATATCTAGCATATCTTTAGAAAAATCATTGATTGATTTGCCAATTGCTTCTTCATAGACAGATTTGCTTCCTTGTTCCCGCAATAATTGCTTTATATCTTCCAAAATTATTTCATCAACCTTATCATTATCAATTGAAGCCAAACCCAGGTCTTTTACTAATTGCTTAAATATCTCAACTAGGCTCCGTTCATTAGACGCATTCTTAATCTTCCTAATAGCTCTAAGCCCAAGCTTCCATTTATCATTCTTTGCACTTTTTTCATCTTTTTCGCCCTTCTTACTAATAATATCCTTAAGGGGAGAGATATCTATTTCAGTTGCAGTGATAGCTCTCACCGCATCCATAGGAGTTAGCGTATCAACAAGATTAAAAGCCTTTTGTCCTATAACAGCTGACCCTACTGAAACGCCTGCAAGCAATATTGAAGAAAACAATGCACTTGCTATTTTATTATCAACTATGCCAGCTACTCCTGCTCTACCAAGCTCATCGGTACCAGGTGATGAAATAGCAATATCTATTCCATGAGGAAGAATAATCCTATTCCAGTTTATATTTATGCGAGCTCTTGCAACATTCGGGTCAAATGAATAGCCACCTATCAATCTTGAACCTCTGGGTATTAAAACCGTATCACCAGCCTCTGCATAAACATTACTACTAACCACAGCACGTAGCGTTCCTTGCAGATCAGAACTTATTGCAGTTTCAAGAACAGCGTCAATAATTTTACCTTGAGTAATCATAAACCCAAGTTTCCCCACTTTTGCAGCTACATTCGGCTGTACTGAAGTATTGGATAAAATGGTATCGGCAGCCTTATCCTCTTTACCACCACCTGAAATTGCCAACATTTGTGCACTACGTCTGTCTCTAGGATAACCACCCCTACCTATTGTAGGAAACGAGGTTGGTAAATTGCTAGTAATATTGCTATTAGGGAAGTTTTGCTTTGGCAAAACAGGTATATTTGACGTGGACGTTTCTTTTGGTTTTTCCTCTTCTTTTTTTACCACTTCTTCTTTTTTAGTCTGCTTTACTTCCGGTATAACTTGCGGTGTAGAAAGAGGAGGTAAAGATGGCAGATCAGTTATTATCCTTTCATGAACCATTGTATTATCTGGAACTTGTTCCAACTTTCCTTTCAATTCTTGAACATTTTGCTTCGTTTCTTCCTTTCTAAGAACTTCCACATCTTCTTCACCAGAAGAAGGACTAAAATAGAAATAATATATCCCGCCAACTAGAAGCACTAAAATAACAACCATTAATGCTCTGTGGCCTTGATTAGAGCCAACTGTTACTACCTTACTCTCTATTTCTGACTCATTTCCCGAATTGTTATGCTTTTCTTTACTCATGTTACATGTACCACAGCTAAAGTGACCTATTTATAATTTCAATTTCATTATTCTCATAATGCATGAACAACTTTTTATGCACCCCTTTTATTATAACATAACCATCAAATAACAGTCTTTTACAGGGTAATTTAGTTTTACCTTCTTCTGTAAAAATCTGAGGTATTTTGTTACTGTCCCTAAATTTGAAATAGGTTAAATAGCCATCGTCAAATAACTCAATTGGTATTATATCAGTGTTAACACCTTCATCGATATATGTATAATTGTACTTCGTGTCATTCCCCTGTATTACTCCTTCTGGCTTGTCTACAACATATTGCATTTGAGTAGGCGCTGATACTTCATCTAAATCAACATCGAATTCATCTTCCTCTTGAGGGTAATAAAAACGTACTACATAAGATATATCTTTTTCAGCAGAGTAATCGTGACTTATTTTTTCAGTATCTGGATATTTATCGTAATTTGGTCTTGAGATTAAATCAAAAATGTAATTTCTTTTTTTGTTTGTTGTAATAATCATGTTAGTGCGGCTACTAACTTCAAACGGCATAATGAGTAATTTATTGTCATAAGGGCTAATTTTCCAACTTGACGCATCACCAACAGCAATGTTTTTGACTTTTTCTCCCTCTGCAAATTCAATATAAGAATAGTAACCTTGACTAAAAACAACTGTAAACACTTCGTTAGGACTATACACAAAAGTTTTTATTCTGCTATCTACAGAAATAGGCTTATTGTAATTAACTGCTGGACTCAAACTGCTATTTATCAGTAAAGCTAAAACTAACAATATTCTACACATATTCATCATCTACCCTATAAGAAGTAACCTGAAATCCTAATGGATTAACGTATCTTTGCTGATCATTCATTTCAAGTGATGCATACTTGTATGATATGATTACTATCTTGTTTTTTCTTACAGAGCTTCCATCTTTTCGTGTAAATTCCACGGTAAACCTCACCTGAAAGGTATCATCATACAATCTCTGAATTGAGCGAATCTTAAACTCACTTTTAACAAAACCTGAATATAAATTAAAAAGATCATCCATGTTCTGTGAGCTGATATAATTTCTAAATTCATTATATACATTGGGTGAAGAAAATAACCTCACCTTTGTGTAATAGTTATAATTGTAGTTATATTGATCAAAAACCTCTCTTGCCTTTATATATTCTGCAATAAAGTGATTGTTTAGTACTTTATTTGCAGAATATTGTTTTACTGTAACAGGATCAACCAATTGTACTATTCCAGATTTTTTTTCAATTTCTATAACAAATGGTTCAATAGTACTACTTGTACTAATTTTAAATATAGCCAATATGCTTACAGAAATTGCTACTAATAATATTAATGTAAATAAGAGTAAAGTATTTCTCTGAGCAATAACTGTGCTATGACAACTCGAACTCCAATTTATATCCTTACCCAACGATTCATTATTTTTCTGTTTGAAAAGCTTTAGCATCTTAATTTTCTAAAAACCTTAACCAATGTTAACGAACATAGTAAATCAACAAAGTAGTTACAACAGAAAAGTTAAAAAATCCTTAACTTGTGGCCTAGCTTGCCAAATTTTGTCTCCATATACGAACCATTATACTGATTACGCTCCATAATAAGTGGTAGACATCTTGTAACCTCTATACCACTATTTTTCAACTCTGATAACTTTCTACCGTTATTTGTAAGTAATTGGACTTTTTTAATGCCTAATTTCTTAAGCATTTCAGCTGCAACAGCAAAATTCCTTTCATCACCTTCAAAACCCAATATTCTATTTGCATCCACAGTGTCAAGATTATATTTTCTCTGCATATCATACGCCCTTAACTTATTAGTTAAGCCAATGCCCCTACCATCCTGCATAAGGTATAATATAATGCCACCGCTAGAGTCAGCCATTATTTGGATTGCTTGATGTAATTGGCTTCTACAATCGCATGACAAGCTGTCTAATAAGTCGCCTGTATAGCATGAAGAGTGAATCCTCACTAACGGGTCACCATCTTCATTTGGATTACCAATAATGATTGCATAATGTTCCCTCCCGCCACTTTTGGTTCTATAAGATATAATATTTACTTCTTGAGTCTGCTTTAAAAATAGTGATGTTTTGCACACTTCATATAAACTCTGGTTTCGTTGAAAATCATTTATGAATGATGTGTCTAGCGTAATGACGTCATTTTTCTCACACCAACCTTGCATCTCATTCTTATCCTTAAAAGTCATATCAATTACTAACGCGTATGGCAATAATTCTGAGAATTTAAGCAAAGTAGTAGCACATTTATCTATCATCTTTGAACGCTGCAATTCTTTTGTGCTATCCTCTGTTGAACAGTTTACCAAATAAAGTAGCTCATCAAAGCTGTTTACCGGTAAGCGTTTGCTGCCATCTTCCTCATTTTGGAACGTATATTGCACCTTACTTGAAGTTAAAGTGACACATAGATTGTCTGATATGAGCTTATACCGATCAAATGAATCCCTCTCTAAAGCTTCAGCAGCAGCAAACAATAGATAATTACTTTCATCATATATTACAATTGGTAGACCACGCCTGATTTCACTGATGGCCCTCTCTACTTTATTTTCACTCTGATTTCCTATTAACATTTTACCTACATCAAACAACGACAAAAAGTTTGATGCGGCCGAGAAGACTTGAACTTCCAAGGCCTTATGAGCCACAGCGACCTCAACGCTGCGTGTCTACCAATTCCACCACGACCGCACTTTATTCTAGTTTTTATATAATCATTTTAAATTACTTAATCATTTTAGGATTTTTCACCCAAAGTGTCAATCTGATACTAGGATAAATTATAAATTGTCTGTATAATTTTGTTATGAATAGATTTCTTGCATTATGGTAAGGAATTTTTAGAAGACACACAGAATACTTAGGAGAACCACAGGCAAGTTTTGACATAAAATCAGAAAGCAGATTACGCAAGAGGTTTAATTTTGTGATTATAAACTTCAGTTATTTAAGATGATTGTGTCGCTAGTTTTAAGCTCAGGTTTTTATATAAATGAGTATAGCTAATATCTTTATTTTTTTAATCTTATCTCTTATAACCAGTTTTCACTCTGCCTATACGCAGATATTATACACGTGGTCTCAAGCTATTACAGAAAACAAATTAAGCGTACGTGCAATCATAGACAATGATACTTGTCCCATTGTTGATGTCGACGGTGAGAAAATGAAAATGCTAAGTCGCAGCTCAATTAACAATGGTGATCACATCGAAACAGTTTGTGAACTAACAACAGAAATGAATGCTAAAAACATTAGTATTGACAATATACAGGTTCCCACACTACCAGAAAGGATTAGCAAAATCGCTTTTATTGGTGATACAGGCTGCAGAATAAACGCATTATTTCAACAGGAATGTAATTCAGTAGATAGCTGGCCTTTAAAAAAAAACTTAGATTCTATTGCCTCTCATAAACCGGACCTAATTATCCACGTTGGTGATTATCATTACAGAAAAACAAAATGTAGAAATGAACAAAAGTGCGGTAATATTCATGGGTACAATAAAGAAGCTTGGTATGCTGATTGGTTTGAGCCTGCAAAGGACATTCTACCACAATCTTCTTTTCTCTTTATCAGAGGAAACCATGAAAGTTGTGATAGAGCTCATGAAGGATGGTTTAGATATCTAGATCCATACCCTTTTTCATCCGAAAAATGTGAAAATTTCGTTCCTAGCTGGTATTTGGATATTGGACCGATGAGATTTTTCATCTTCGACTCTTCGTCTGGTGAAGATATTTTCACAACTCAAAGTGCAATTGATGCTTTTGAGAAGCAATTTTACAAACTAACACAAGATAGTTTTAACAAACCCACGTGGTTTTTAACTCACAGACCGCTTTGGAGATCTCCAAAAAAAGAACTTTTGACATTAAGAAGTCATGGCAATCTCACACAAATTGAAGCTTTTGGGGATAAATTTCCAAGCAATGTCACTACCATAGTTTCTGGCCACATTCATATAGCTCAGATCTTATTGATGAATAATGTTCCAGACCAGATTATAGTTGGAAACGGTAGCGCACTATTACACGCTCAAGATCAGGAACCTACTTACCAAAATGTAGAATTTAGTTACTCAAACGGCAAAAATTATTTAGCACATGAAGTTAGAAACTTCTTCGGCTTCGGTTTTGCAATATTGAACTTAGATGATCACGAATTTACTTTCTATAATCAAAATAATCAGGAAATGTATTCTACACAGCTAACGGAAGACTTTGAGCTAAAACAAACTCAGGCTACAACTGACTTACTTTAGGCTAGTACAACTAACTACTTCATATCATGGTATATGGAATCTACCATGCAAATTACCTATAAATCATAATGTTCATATAGCTGCAACCCTATAGGTACCTTCTTTTATTCACTGC
>NZ_JACZHU010000017.1:0-6216 GCF_020278605.1 Wolbachia endosymbiont of Mansonella perstans
ATATCTAAAAATCAAGAGAATAGGACGCCTAGATGTTATTTTAGCGATGTAGGAGGCTACATTGAATTTTTTGGTCATTTGAATGCAATAAGAGTTGATGTTGTGTATGAAACTGGCTATGACAACGTTCCTGAGCAGATAAATAGGTGTTATGCAGCATGTTTCTACTCTTTATAAAAATCGCAAATCAGAAGTGAAGGGCTACTTATCCGAAGTGAAGGGAGTATATTCCCAATTTCGCGAACTACGAGTTGTATTGTAGCTTTTTTGCTATCCCACCCCTCTGTGTTGACTGTACTTTTAAGAAGGCTAATTATGGAAAAATTCAAGTTATAAATGAGTTATACAACAGTATTTATACAATACTAAAGGCAAACTCTGATTTTAAGAAATACATTACCGACATTTATGATTACCTACCTAAGCAGGTTACTATTCCTACCTAAAAATTGAGCATAGTAGGTTATAGCAACCTTCATATGCCGTCCAATTTTGCTACAAAGGCAAGATTTGCATGTGATATATATACTTATCATATAGACAGTATGTTTTCCATTATGAAGTATATTAACCTTATACTTGAAAGTTTTGATAACAGGACTATTTTGGAAAATAATTGTGCTGTGGATCAGCACGATGAAATTTTACATTCAACAATTAATTTTGACATTTTTATCAGAAGAGGTGATAATGAGTAAGTTACAGCTAAAAATTAAAGATCATGACAATAATTTTGTTGTGTTGAATAATATACGAAACTTAGGGTTTACTTTGCCTAATAATAGGGAAGAGATAAGAGATATTTCTTCTTTCGCTGGGAAAAGTGCTTGGTTATGCTGAGAATGGACACATTACAATAAAAATGATGGAATTTTAGATTCTGTATTAGCAGATGAATTATTACGAATTCTGCTGTGATAAACTCTGATAATGATTATGAAATTAGTTTTAATGTGAAGGAAAAGGTAAGGCTTAGATGCTCGGTTGAGTTGTATGAGAGGTATTACCCTACTGCTTTTGACAGCTTCACTGTGATCCTAGCCAGTGCTGAAGTTGTAACTACCTTTCACTGATGTTAATTTAATCTTTTTGTATACAATAGTAACTGGTGAGGATTTTAACTAAGTTATGGATGATAATTATTTTTTTAAGGAGAGGAGTGAAGAAAATAACGATGATAAAAGAGAGAGGAATTTAAAAAATGAAAATCAGCTAAACCAAAAAAAGCATCTCAAAGAGAAAGATACAACGCAGTACGTTCAAGACTATTTAAAAGCTTTTGAGGGTATTTTAGCTCAGATTGACGAAGAAATCGATAATTTAGATAGTTACGAAAGAACTATGCAAGTAAAACGAAGTATAGATAGGCTCATAGAAACTTTGTATAGTCAAGCAGCATCTGAAGACATTGACGTGGAATTTGGAGCCACAAAGCATACTCGCGATAAATCAGAATCCAAGAAAAGAGTTATGGAGAAGAGAAGAAAACAAATAATGGAAGAAGTACTAAGTGGTATGTTTACCCAGCAACAAAAGGAGCTAATGAACGTTAAACATTTAAGCTATGGACATGAAACAGCACATGACGAGGGTGTTATCAGAGCAAAGGTACGAATGAAGTCTTCAATCAAGGGAGTGTTGTTTTCAGTCATTGCTCATAGAATGGATCCAAGAAGGAGAGCAGGAGAAACTGCTGACGACAACGAAAAGCAAGCTTGTATATATGGCAGGAAAACAGTTGGTGGAGCTTTAGGTGTACTGCTAAAAGCGTTTTTAACTGCGGTTATTGCAGCTGTACGTGAAGTTACCAAGCCACTTCAGCATATGAGCAAACAAGAAACATCTTTTGCAAAGCAAGTTGAGGAAAGCAGAAGTACAGATCCACAGAAAGGCCGATCTATGTAGATTTCTATGTGTAAGAGCCTAATTCACTTTCAGTTCCTCGGCATGTAAGCTACGTGGTAAAGACTCCAGCTCCTTTGCAGTGCTTAGTTCTTTATTTTTTGCATGTATACCAAGTTTGTTGAATTCTCGGGCAGCAGGAAACACCCTTGCTTCAAGCGAACCTGCAGTTTTATTGTAATGATCAACAGCACTTTTTAAACTCCTGCGCAGGTTATCAAAATTTTCGCCCATTGTGCAGATGCGCTCATATAAAATATGACCTAGCTCACTGATTCTTTTTGCGCTTTCGGCTATCATTTCCTGTTTCCATCCATATGCTATTGCCCTAAGCAGCGCAATCAAAGTGATCGGTGTTGCAATAATCACTTTTTTTTCCACCCCAATCTCTATCAAAGCTGGCTCATATTCCAATGCTGCACTAAAAACCCCCTCCCCTGTGAGGAAAAGCACCACAAACTCTGGCGTATTTTCAAATTGATTCCAATATTCTTTTTTGCCTAGATCATTTATATGTTTTTTTATTGCCAGAGAATGATTCTTTAATTTCTCCTTTTGTATCTGTAAATCGTTTTGTGACATAGCATCAAGATAAGAATCAAGCGGTACTTTAGCATCTATTATTACTTGTTTTCCAGATGGCATTTTGATTATCAAATCAGGGCGTAATAAATTATCCTCGTTTTTATCAACTACTGATGGCTGAGTAAAAAAATCGCAATATTCGATCATCCCTGACATTTCCACTACTCTTTTTAGCTGCATTTCGCCCCACTTTCCTCTAATGTGAGGCTTTCTCAAAGCATTAGCAAGACTAGAAGTCTGGTTCATTAACGCACCAATTTGCTCTTTTAAACCTTCATAGGCCCCTACCCTTTCCTTCTCCAGCTTGCGTATCTCGCTATCAAACCTTTCTAATCTTTCTTTTATTGGAATTACAACTTCGTTGATCGTTGCTTGTCTTTCTTTGAAATCGTTTTCTGTTTCTTTTAATTTCCCATCAATTACTTCCTTTGCCAAATTCAGAAAATTATTATTGTTTGCTTGCAGAGCATCAAGAGACAATGCTTTAAAAGCATTTGTGAGTCTCTCCTCAGCTTTTGTAAGTAGGTCTATTTCTTTTTTCTTTTCCTCGCGTTCTTTCTGCAGAGTTACTTCGAGCTCTGCATTGCTCACTTTTAAACACACTATTTCTTTGCCTTTATTAGTTAAAGCCTGCTTTGTTTCCTGAAGCTCACGTTCTAACTTACATAAATTACCTTCAAGATTTACTGATTTTGTTTTCTCCTCGCTTAGTTTTCTATTCTTTTTTGTAATGATATAGAGAAAGAGTAATAAGGAGAGAAAATTTAGTTCGAGAAACATAGAATTGAAAAGCATCAGAATACAAAAAAATCGTACTCATAATGCTATCTAATTTTTATTTATATAGGAAAGAAAAAAGGAGTAAATTTTTAAATGCTTCTTTTCAAAGATTCAGCTGTAGTGGATTAATATTATATACCACAACTATTGGCAGCGTGTGGTTGCGCTTCTAGATTATTATTTTTTAAACCTGGTATGTTCCACCTTCAACAGTTTTAAGAACTGTGATTGGATCTTTAGATATCTGAGTTATACTAACAACTGCGTGATTATTACTCAAACCTAACATGTTTTTCATTCCTTCCAACTCATTAGACAAATCTTTACCATTCCGGGATGCTATTGATTCTATGCCTAAGAATGTACCATTATCTCTACTGTTATTGTCTTTAATAAGTTCATTACAAGTAATTTTGAATATCCCTTTCTCACATTTGATATATGCACGGTATTTTAATTCGTCAATCTTAGTAGGATTAAGGCTAACATTGTCAGCAACGCCTAGATCACACCAAAATTTTTATCTGTATAATTTATTTCTGCAAGTAGTTCCGGTACTCCTTTTTGGTTTTCACAAATGCTACCAATAACAGGCTCAGATTTTGCAGAGTCTGGTTCATTTGCTGATATACCGGGCTCCTCAGGCGTTTCATTTTTTGATGAATCAATATTGCTTACCTGACTTAACTTTATTGCCAGACCACCAGTTTTTAACACTATTCCAACCTGATAAAATTTTTCTTTGCAATCCACGAAATTCCTGTGTGATCAGCAATCCACTTAAAAAACTTTTTTATGTTTTATCACATATTTTACTCCTAAAATTAATAATAAATTAACTTGATTATTACATAGAAAGCATGACATGTCAACTATCTTAGAGAATATTTTAGTATTTGTTTGAGCTTGTAACCTTCAGCAATTTCATGGCATTGGTGTTCACAACCTCTTTGCCGATACGCTTAGTGATAAAAAACCTAACTATAAGGTTTTATTCGTATAATGGTCTTTCTACGATCTTATAAGCCTTTTTTAAATCTGCTATTGCGGTTACTGCAGCTTGCTTGGCTTAGGTGGCATATCAGCAGATTGATGCACTGCTATCCACGTTAAAGTATCTGGAGCTTCAAGCGGCAACTTGGCTGCCAAAAGTATTGACCCGTTTGAGATTTCAGTAGCCTAACATCCTTCAATGTGCTTCTATTTATCAAAAACGATGCATTTTTAGAGTAATATTCATTTAGAGAATAGTACAATATCATTATTGAATCGCTATCCAATTTGTCAGTTTTAACTTGCTCTGTTTTGTTATAACTGTTCCCATTGTCATAAGCTAAGATTCCCTTAGGTTGCAAAGTGCCCTCACCTTTAATGAAGGCTTTGTTTTCTTTCTTACTAAAAGTCTCAACAGTCTTTTCCACCAGCCAACTTTCAACATCAACGAACGCGCCATCAAGCAGCTTTTGTGATATCTGTGGCTGAGCATATAACTTGTAAGTTGTAATGGAAGCCTTTTGAATTTTAGGTGTATCCATATCTTTTGCAAAATCATACTTGAATTTACTACCACCATCCTAATCGTCCGCTATTTCACCACTCTAACCTGCACTAGCACGGTCATGGTCTTCTATAATGTAGTCTAATTTCTCAGTAGAGATTTTTTGACCTGAACATATTTGCCGCATTGGGGACGATTCTATTACACGCTTGTTTATACGTTTTACAATATGTGGAGTAATTAGATATCTTTCTATTATAGAACGTACCCAATGAAGTAGAAAAAACTTAATTTTTGAGGATATAAGCTAAAAAACTATGTGGTGCCACTCACGTAACACCACATACTTATTAAATACTTAACACTTAACTAAGTTAAGTGAGGAAAAATATGAAAGATATAAACACTATACAATGTTTTGTTTTTTCATGTCAAGCACTTTTTTAAATTTTTTTTGCAACCTCAATTAATGAGTGATTTCCATATTAATTCCGCACTATTTGCAGGACTGTCACTTTTTGTGATGGGTCTACCAATTACAATATGATCAGCTCCTGAACTTATTGCTTCTTTTGGTGTTTCTGTCCTTTTTTGGTCATCGCGACTAGAATCTATACGAATTCCCGGAGTAATAATTGTAAAGTTTTTACCGCACTCTTTGCGCACTTCCTGAGCTTCCAGTGCAGAGCAGACTATCCCATGCAGCCCAATCTTTTTTGCGAGCTTTGCAAGCAAAATTACCTGTGATTTCACCTCTTTTATCACTCCAAGCTCATTTAAATCCTCATTGCCCATACTAGTTAGCACGGTTACTCCAATCAATTTCATTTTCGTGTCTTTCACTACACTTAGAGCCTCCTTTAGCATTCTTGTTCCACCGTTTATATGTAACGTTAATATTTCAACACCCAAAGCCTTGATTGCTTCAACTGTTTTAACTACAGTGTTTGGAATATCATGCAATTTTAGGTCTAAAAAAATTGGTATATTACATTTTGCAACTTCTCTCACTCCAGAAGGACCATGAACAGCAAAAAATTCTAACCCAAGTTTCACTATACCAACCTTACCACGTAGAGCATTAGCTAAAGATATGGCCTCACTTAAATCTTGTGTGTCCAGTGCGCATATTATTGGGTTCATCGTATACTTCCTTGCATAATTTCCTTACAACTCTCTCAGGTTATCACCTTTTTAAAAAAGATAGATTATTTACTGCACTCTCTAGCTCTAATGTTAGACTAAAACTTCTAGCCCGCATAGCATTTTTTGGCTTTTGCGATGCTGAATTCTGTTGATTTATCTGTTTTTGTTTTGTTCTTTCAAGAGAATGGAGTGTATCATTCAGCCTTTTTATCTTTGTGCCTTTTATGCACTCAGGCTCTTGCAGCTGCTTTACATATACTTCTCTTTGCCTCTTGCATTCATTCTGACACTCTTGCACAAGTTAT
>NZ_JACZHU010000017.1:6226-14965 GCF_020278605.1 Wolbachia endosymbiont of Mansonella perstans
TTTTGTTGGTCTAACTCGCTCTCCAAATCTTCTATACTTTTTGATTGCTGACGTAACATAGCTTGCAAATTTTGTATTTCTGCTTGTTTATTACAACTAGCACGATATGCACTGTCTATTTCCTATGATCAACATCAGCATATTGTTTTGCCTTTTCTAGTTCTTTTTTAACACGACTATTCTCTTGAGAAAGCCGCTTATTTTCACTCTTTAGTCTATCCAATTCTACTTGCAATTCTTCTTTCTCCTCATCCCATTTTTATTTTTTGGTTTTTCATACATAAATATCGCTTATTTCCCTTTTCAGTTTTCCTGTACATTCTTTTTTTTAGCTAAGTTACTTTCTTCTTTTCGTAACTGTTTACATAAACGGAAGTTTTAAGGTGCAATGATTTCTTCATTTGTGCATAGCGTAATTCCTTCATTTGTATTCGTCTACAAAGCAACTCCTTTGCTTGTTGTTCACGGTGTAATTTCTTTTCCTGTTTATAAGGCGCATTTATTATCTTTTTAAATTCGTTTACCATTCTGCATAATTCGGCTATATGATTCATTTTACCTTCTAACTTTTGCTCTAAGGATTCTTTTTCTCCAGAAAGATTATCTTTTTCAGCTTCTAACCGAACTACTTTCTCATCTAATTTTCTTACTCTTTTATCTAAATCTTGCCCTCTTGAGTTAATTCATATAATTGACTATTAGCCTCTCCACTTGTCTACTTGCAGCTTCTCCAGCTTCTTTTTCTAAAGATATTTTATTTTCTAACCTTTGCTCTTTTTCAGCAAATTTACTTCTCTCAACCTCCATTCTCTTATTACTACTAATTGCTCTGCACGAGAGTGCAATCACCAAAACAGACAACGTAGCCAAAGCAAGGATTAGAGGAAAAAGTACTTGAGGAACTACAGCAAGCACTAAGGATGAAATTAACATAAAAGTAGCAAAAGAACTGACTACAAGATAAGGCACGTTGGCTTTTTTAAACAGATCACTTGTTATTCTTCCCATAAAAAAGCAGTAATGGTTGTGTATTCTTGTTAAAATTCTCTTACCTACGGGAGAAAGTGCTTATTATAACTTCACACCTACGGTAAATTTTCCATTTTCTGTTGTAAATCCTGTTATATCCTCACTCCACTGTATTACTTCAGCGTTGCAAACCGTTTGCAAATCATCTTGCACGGATTGATTCAACCTATCCTCTTGTGTGTTTGCTTTTATCGTCAATTTTTTTATCAAATGCTTAACTGACACATTATTATCTGCCTTTATTTTCCTCACGAGGTTCAATATCTGCACAGAATCGTCTCCCATTTCTTCAGAATGCTTATCATAGATAAGTTCTTCTTTACTTGGCCAATTGCTTTGATTATGCACAGAATTATAGCTATATAACTGGTGGTATATCTCTTCCGTAATGTACGGCAAAAAAGGTGCAAATAACCGCAAAATAATGTTTAACACATATGCCAAACCCTGTTTTGCACTCGAGTTTGCTTCGCTACTTACTGTATTTCCATACGCACGTTTTTTCACCAGCTCTAAGTAGTTATTACAAAAATCTTTCCAGAAAAATTCCTCTGTTGCTCCCAAAGCTTCGCAGTATTCAAATTGCAACAGGTTGTTCGTTGCTCTATCTATTACTTTGTATAGCTTAGACAGTATCCATTTGTCCATCGTCTCACTGATGGAATTTATGCTTACTGTTTGGTACTTTTCTGTGAACATGGAGACAAATTTGCTGGCATTCCAAAGTTTTGTAACGAGGCGCTTGCCAATTTTAAATATATTTTCGGAGTAAACTGTATCAACTCCAAGCCTTGAGTTTGCTGCCCAATAACGCACTACATCAGCCCCATAAGTATTAAGTATTGCATGAGGGGTGATGACGTTGCCTTTTGATTTACTCATCTTCTTTTTATCATCAGCTAAACACCAACCACTGATCATGATATTTTTCCACGGCAGTGAATCTGCATGATAATGCGCTTTCAAAATCGTATAAAAAGCCCAAGTTCTTATTATCTCATGGCTTTGACTACGCAGATCTGCAGGAAATATCTTGTCATAGCGGTGATTCGGTAAGTGAATCTCATTGTTTACTGCCAGCGCACTTAGCTGAGGAGTAATTGCACTTGTGGCCCAAGTGTCCATTACATCTTGATCTGGAATAACTTCTTCCTTACTATGCCCTGTCGGTAAATCCTTGAGTGGATCTATAGGCAGATCCTTCACTTCAGCTAGAATGATTTTGCCTTCTTCTCCTTTACGTTTTGAATACCACACTGGAAATGGTACACCAAAATAGCGCTGCCTTGAGATACACCAGTCCCAATTTAGTCCTTCTATCCACACCTCCATGCGTTTTCGCATGGTAGCTGGATGCCAGTTGCATTCTCTTACCTTATCTAACACTTTAGCTTTTTCCTCTAAAGTCTTGATAAACCATTGATAAGTAGGTAATATTTCAAGTGGTGCACCAGATCTTTCTGCACACTTAACAGAGTGAGAAATGCTAGTGCTTTCTATCAAAAGTCCTTTTCTACTCAGGATTTTAATTATTCTTTTTCTTGCTTCTTTAACTTTTAGTCCATTTATTTCATCATAGATTCCAGCGTCACGCGCTGAAATGACACCAAGGTGTGGCGGAATGACATCATAAAGACTTATCCTCCCATCCTGGTCGATGATAATTTTCATTGGCAAGTTATGCTTTTGCTGCCAGTATATGTCAAGCTCATCACCGAATGTACAGCACATAACCAGTCCAGTGCCTTTATCTATTTTGACCTTGTCATCGGCTATAATTGGAACTTTTTCCTCTGTTATTGCTACTGTAGCTGTTTTTCCAATCAAATGAATGTAGCGCGCATCCTCTGGATGGCAAAAAACTGCAACGCATGCTGGAAGCAGCTCAGGGCGTGTAGTTGCAATTTTGATCTGCTCACTTTCTTCGGTGGAAAAAACTATCGTGTTTAAGGATGACTCAAAGACTTTATCCTCTATTTCTGCTTGCGCAATCGCGGTTTTATCAACCGGGTCCCAAAGGATGGGTTGCATTTTCCTGTATGCATACCCCTTGTTATGTAGGTCAAT
This sequence comes from Wolbachia endosymbiont of Mansonella perstans, assembly GCF_020278605.1. Lineage (NCBI taxonomy): Bacteria > Pseudomonadati > Pseudomonadota > Alphaproteobacteria > Rickettsiales > Anaplasmataceae > Wolbachia > Wolbachia endosymbiont of Mansonella perstans. The sequence goes on from NZ_JACZHU010000017.1 coordinate 9,323, forward strand.
AAACGACATTTGAGAAAGCGTTATAGTTTCCTTACTGATTGTGTGATACTCCAAACTCCAGTCATGACTAATGCCAACTGATTTAAATAATTCCTTGAATTCCTGCTTTGATCTTTCGATAACCTCATGGCACATTTCTATAAATTTTTCTCTGCCAACTTCTTTTGCACGGGTTTTATAGGTTTGTTCTACCAATCTTTCAGTGGGGAGCCCGTTATCATCAAACCCAATTGGATAAAATACACCTTTCCCCAGCATGCGCTGAAACCGTGCAATAAAGTCTGTGTGGCAATAGCTGAATATATGACCGATATGCAATTTCCCCGATATCGTCGGTGGAGGTGTGTCTATAGTGAAAGTGTTATCCTTTTCACCACTCCATTTATAAATTTTGCTGTTTTCCCACAATATGTTATACTTGGATTCGATTTCTTTAAAGCTGTATTTTTTTTCTAACATAAATATTTCCCAATCTTGAGCTCTAAGTTAACATAACTAAGTAAGGACGACTACACTAAAATTTTATGAGTATGTCATGATAAGTATTACTTGACTTTAAAATTTAAGGGTGTATATAATACTAACTTATAGTACCGAGGTTTATTATGGATTTTAAAAGTTTAGAAGATCTTGTTGATGCTTTAAGTGAGAATGGTCATAATCTGAATTTCCAGCAAAAACAAGAACTAGTGAATTTATTAAAAGCAGAGTTGGAAATTGAAGGTGAGCAAAGCCTAGAAAACGCACTAGCTGCATTAAGAGAAGAAATAAAAAATGCACCAAAAATTGACAATGTAATAAAAACAGCTGCGATAAATGAACTAAAAGCTGATCCAACAACAGTTACTGCTACTAAGAATGAACTGAAAAATGATGACACAGTAAGAACTGAAGCTGAAAACGAATTGAGAAACGATGAGGCTTTTAAAAATACTGCAAAAGATGAAGCTAAAAATAAACTGGGAACTGAGCTAACAGATCAAGTAAAAGCTGATCTAGAGAGTGGAATAAGACAAAAAGTAGATAAGTCTGATCAGCTGGAGGCAGACTTAAAAGCTAAAAATGCCGAAGTTAAAAAATTAAAGAAAGACTTGGAAGCTGAAGACACTGAAGTTCAGGCGCTACAAAAGGAAGGCAAAGAACTAGAAGCTAAAAAACAACCGACTGGACAATCAAGAGCTCCAACGCATACTGCTGCCGCTGGTGTTGGTCTTGCTGCTGGGTTGGTAGCATTTATTGCACTTAAACGTACAGTTGGGTTAGATATTTGGGTAACGGTTGGTATAGCAGTAGTAGCTGCACTCGCAATTAGTAGTGGGGCATATTTAGCACTCAAACCTAATACTCAAGTGAGTGAAACACAAGGACCACAAAATGCAAATGCAAGAGATTGTTGCAAAGCTTAACACAGTTTATTGAGCCATAGTAAGCTAAAAACATAGTTAAATGATTGTTAATAATAATCTATAATCATTAGTCTTTATTTCAATATTATGACTTTTTCTAAATTTCTCGACTCTAAAAATGATGTAGCATTTCGGTACATTTGGTACTGAAAAAGTAAGGATATTCTCATTCATTTTCTCAATGATATCTTGGGCTTTACTGACAGGGCAAAAATAAAAGAAATGAGTTTTTGAGTACTATAATAGATGCTGAAGCTGCTTCCAAAAAGTAAAGCATTATTGATGTTCTCTGTAGAAACGAAAATGAAGTGCAAGTAATAGTCGAAATGGTGCAACCTGAAAGTCTTCGGTCATATTGTTTAAAAGGAGAGGAATTCATTCAGAAAGAAACTGAGAGGATTCTAAAGCTTATTAAACCAGATATTTTGCCATCTGAATCTACGTATCAGTGCAAGTCGGGCAACCGGTTGATGCCAAAGCGATGCAGACAATGAACCTCCTCTTGATAAAGAAGATGCTCAATCGTAAGAGAAGCATAAACTGCAAGCATCACGTGGTTGGAGGGCTAGGCTAAGTGGCATGGTGAACGTAAGTGAAGCTTCATAAGTATCGTAACGATTAAAGAGCTAAAGATGCTGATAAGTTCTGACCAAAAGGTAATGTGGATGAGTTACACTTCTCATTTCTGGATGTACGCAAATAATAATTTCACCGGTATAGAGAAGCCACCTAACCCACTATTGTATAACTGGAGGAACAGGATAAGCCTGTATTTCTGCCTAAATGGCAAGCAAACTGCAAGGAATGCTGATGGATGTATAATGGAAAAAGTGAATGCCATTTTGTAACTAAATGGATAGAATTTGTAACATTAATTCGCATGAAAACGAGCAGACTTCCATTTGGTCCCTCGTGACAAGAAGCTTTGTCAACCACTTAAGATAGGAAAGCAGATGATTACAAGTAAAACTGTAAGTGCACCTGTCAACAGCTCTGAAACATAGAACTAATTATCATGGAATAAATGCTAAGAAGTTGTTGTGAGTCTACAAAGACATATTGTTAAAGCTGTTCAACAAGGAAGATGGGGTTAAGGTAAAGGCTTTACAGCATCTTCTCACGCGCTCCTTTAGCGGCAAAGCTTTAGCTGTTATAAAGAGTAACTGAAACAAAGGAAAAAACGCAGCAGGTGTAGATCGTCAACTATGGTCAACTTGCATGCCAAATTTCAGGGAATAAAGCAGTTAAAACAAAGAGGATATAAACCTTCTCTGCTAAAACGAATTTACATTAGTAAGTCTAACGGCAAAAGAGGACTTCTTGGAATCCCCACGATAAAAGATAGAGCCATGCAAGCGTTATATCTGCTTGCGTTGGAACCGGTAGCTGAAACAGTCAGCGACCGTCACTCCTACGGCTTTAGACCTAAAAGATCCTGCGCAGGCACTATTGCTGCTTGTCACTTATTACTAGCAAGGCGCAATCGACCACAATGGATACTCGAAGGTGATATCAAAGGGTGTTTTGATAATATTAACCATGAATGGTTTATGAAGCATATTCCTATGGAGAAGAAAGTTCTTCATAGCTAGTGAAAGGCTGGATTCCTAGAATCAGAAACCTTATATCCCACAACTGCAGTATCTCGCAAGGCGGTATAATCTCTCCAGTACTAGCTAATTTTACCTTAGATGGTATTGAAAAATTATTAGAGAGTCGCTTTGGTAAACTAGGTAGCAAGAAAGAAATAAAATCAGAAATGGAGTAATTTTAATCGGATATGCGGATGACTTTATTATCTCAGGAAACACACGTGGAGTACTAGAAAATGAGGTCAAGCCATTAGTATCATCTTTCCTCCTTCATGAGAGAGGTCTAGCTCTGTCAGAAGAGAAGACAAAGATTACATTTATTACAAAAGGGTTTGACTTTTTTGGCTGTAATATACGTAGATATGATAAAAAATTAATTATTACGCATGCAAAGAAGAGTATTAAGAAATTTTTAAAAAAGCGTATATATTAATAAAAGCAAATATAGGCAATTCGTAAGCTGTAGTAACTAAATCACTCAATCCTTTATTAAGAGGATGGGGGAACTATTACCATTATGGGTGTGCCAAAAAAGCATTCAGCGAGATCTACAATGAAATTTGGTATAGTTTATGGAAATGGGCAAAGAAGAGACATCCCTGTAAAGGATTACGTTGGATAAAGAATCGTTACTTTAAAGTAATGAATCATTGCCAATGGGTTTTCGCTACATCTGTATACAAGGACAGATCAAAAGAAATAAGGTCTGTGAGCTTACTCAAACTAAGCGATGTTTCTATTAGGCAACATATTAAAATCAGGGCGGATGCAAATCCACCTGACTTAAAATGGAAAAAGTATTTTGATAAAAGAGTGAAACGAACAAAAATGTTGGCAAGCTCTTTTTTAAGAGAAGGTTCTTTGCTGTTGGTGCCACCACATAAGAATGTTGTATTTCAAGGAATCATAAAGGACAAGCCGGTTCGAAAAAAGAAGAACTTAGATAAGGGGCTCAAGTGTAGTGTGGTGAAACCTGCATGCTGCGTTTCTAAGGGAGGGAGTGGTAGTAATACTACTTCCTTACCTAACCAGGTCGCTAAAACTAAAAGCTTTGAAAAACGTGCTCAATATTATGCTGATAAGGCGTATTCAGAATAGGCTGATAAAGGTGATCAATATGAAGACCTCAAAGAGATTATCTTTATTGCCGTAGCAGATTGTATCCTGTTTCCAGGTAAGTCTGAATATAAATCAAGGTATACTATTCGAGACTAGGGTATTAATGAACACGATCTGAAAGATTTTTATTTTATCTTTACTGAATTACCAAAATTTCCAAAAACGAAGTAAGATCAATTGAAGAGTATAGTCGAAAAATGGGTCTACTTCTTCAAGTATGCAGAAAAAACCAGCGAAAGGGGATTGGAAAGAATAATAAGAAGTGATATAATAATCAAAAAAGCATATGAAGAGTTAAATAGGTTCAACTAAGCAGAGAAGGAATTTATACCTTATGAACAAGAAATAAAGCGTATTCGCGATGAGCAGGCTGTCCTGCTCAAAAACTTGATGATGCCACCGAAAAAGGCATCAAAATTGGTAAAGAGGAAGGTAGGAAAGAAGGTGGAGAAGAAGGAAAATTTGAAGTTGCAAAAGCAATGTTGGCTAATAACGTTGATGTTGAGACTATTGTAAAATTTACTGGTCTTTTCCTTAGTGAAATCAAAGAGTTACAGAGTGAAGTTAAATAGCGTAATGTATGCTTTTAGGGAGTGTTAAATAGACTGTGTCAAGCCGAGAAAAAAATAACAAATTAATATAAAAAATGGAGGTTTGACATATGGTCAAAAAATAGCAAACAAAACTGCCAGTTTGGTAGATTACAAAGAATTAAAAATAAACATCTTGTTGTCCATAAGAGAAGGTAGGCAATTGACAGGAAGGGATGGTGCGTTAACACCATTGATAAAAAGCTGCTGGAAGCAAGTCTGGAAGGTGAGATAGAAAATCACTTATCTGCTGAAAGTGAGGAAAATAATTGAAGGAATGGGAGAAATTCAAAAGACTTACGCACAAGCGCAGGATCATTTAAGCTGTTAACGCCAAGAGATAGGGAGGGGAGCTTTTAAAACCCAAAAAGTCAAAAAAAGGCAGACAAGCCTACATTCCGAGCCTGAAGCAAAGGTCTTAAGCACATATGCCAGTGACATGGGATACAGAGATGTAGAATCATGTGTAAAGGAAGTTTATGACCATAAAATCTGTAGCAGAGATATCGAGTGTTACTGATAAATTATTGCCAGTAATCAGTAAATGGCGCAGTCGTCCGCTGCAATCAGTATATCCAATAGTATTTATGGATGGCATATTTTTTAGGTCAGAGAGGGTGGACATTGCGTAAGTAAAATGTATGTGCAACATGTTGGGCATAGATCAAAATGGCAAGAAAGAAGTGCTAGGCTTTTATTTAGCTGAAAGCGAAGGAGCCAACTTCTGGTTAGAGGTATTAAACAACCTAAAAGAGAGAGGAGTAGAAGATATTCTAGTTGCCTGTGTTAATGGTCTAAAAAGCTTTCCTGCAGCTATGAGCAGCGTATTTCATAAAGCACAGAAGTACAATTGTGTATCGTGCATCAGATAAGAAGTTCTCTTAGTAGTGAAGGTAAAGATACCAGCAGCGTATAGCTATGACTCAAGAAAAAAAG
>NZ_JACZHU010000018.1:0-7713 GCF_020278605.1 Wolbachia endosymbiont of Mansonella perstans
AAAACTTGTATTTGGCGTATTATTGTTTAATTTTTTGCACTATGTGCACTGCATGTCTTTTTAAAACTTCGGGTTTTTACCCATACAAGCTGAAACGCGCTTATAAGTCGTTTAGGACATCACCCAACGCCGGATTTTAAAATAGAGAGTGGAGTAACTAGCTAACTTGAGATTTTATTGTCTTTTTTTTCTGCTTGGCAAATTTCTTAAATATTATAGCTTAGATTAGTTGCGTTTAAAAGTAGCTAAATTGCAGCGTTTAAGAGATAAAAATGCCAACACTAAAAATAAATACTGACCAGGGTTTCTTTTACCTTTTTTTATTTGGTAAGTTTCTTAGATATTTATTACTAAAGCAGTATCCTGGATCTCAGTGTCAGCTACTTGGATGACAAGAAAGGGGGCACTGGGATGACAAGAGAAGGAGGAGTTGGGGTGGCAGGAGAGAAGGCTTGTATGACAACTAAGGGCTATTTTGCATGACACCCTTCTAACCTCAACTATGGATTAGAGATAAAAAAGAGAAAGAATATCAATGGTTTGTAAATTAAAACATCTGCAATAAAAAAGCTAATGGGCACCTAAATTTAAGCAGTAGGCATCTTAAATGCTCAATCAATTTAGTAAGACTCAAGAATTTCAATGGTTTAGCCATATAAGTATGCAATGAACTGCCATTTTTAAGTCTGATTGAGCATGATTCAAAAAGTCAAGATTTTTAATAATTTATCAAAATCCAATCCATAGTTGGGGTTTCTGGTAGGCTAAAATCAAGATTTTCATGCAGTTATGAACCTTACCCAGAAAAAACAGAGAGAGTTGGAAATGCTTTTTACACAAAGAACGATACTAATAAAAAGGATTTTATTCCATTTGAGGTATAGAATTATCATAAATTTTCTTGTTATCTCCAAACGGAATGATATTAGTTCAGTTTTGCTAAAAACTTAAATGATATAACCATTTCCAGCAACCAAAACCAGTTATCGTGAGAAGAATTTTTTTTGGATTGATTGTTGGTTCTATAGATCAATTTGTCTCTTTCCTTCATTGTTTTTCCTTTCTTCTACAAGCCTCTGAATGTAATCGCCTACAATTCTTTGTTCTCTTCTGTCAAATTTATCAATTTTTGAGCTATCTATTGTACTTACTAAGTCTGTAGTTATTTGAGTAAACTGCTCTTTTGTTAAATCTGGTTTGTTGAGATTTGTTTCTAGATTTTGTAATTTGTCGCTCTCCATGATACAAGAATCATTTAGGTAATTTGCTACTTTCTGTAAGTATTCTTTACTACCTTCATACATTCCATGGTTGTTGACGTTCTTAACTAGAGTATGCAAATATCCTTTTATATTTTCAAAAGATTTTAATAACAGCCTCTGATGGTTGAAAGGACGGTTTACTATTTGTGGTAGGCTTTTGTGTCTGGCCTTTCTCAAGGCTCTTAACCTTTGTTTCTAGCTTAGCAACCTCTCTTTTAAAGTCAATTAAATTGCTTTTTATGTTTTCACTTAGCTCTCCAACTTTTTTCTCAGTGCTGGAACTTTTTATTCTGGTTTCATTTTCACTAACTTTTGCTTCTATGGTAGCGATCTTTTTACTGTTAGCTTCTCTCCTCTTATCTATAATGCTTTTGTTAACTTTTTCTCTCTTTTCTAATTTATCTAAGGCTCGATTTTCTCGCTTTAATTTATTTAGTTCCTCCTAAGAATGATTTGCTCTTTTACAAGCTGGTCCGTCTTGAAGGTAAATTAAATAGCTCTTTCAGGTTATGGCTTAACTTCTTACCGGTACTTTAAACAGCTTTAATCTGCTCTTTTAGTACATTAATACCTGTTTTACTATATTTGCCTGAGTCACGCTCTAGCCCTATTAGCTATGCTCTAGCTAAAAGCTCTTTAGATCTTTTTGTTAAGTACCTAATTTCTGCACTATCAATAATGTTGTCTTTGCTGCTCGTTTCCTGTTTTTTTCTGGGAAATCTTCCCTTGGCGTGTATTTGACATACGTTTGTTGGCTGAAGATTCTCATCTTGATCATGTTTGGCTTTTCCTCTTAATTCAGCCGTTTTATTTCTTAACTCAATAAAATTATTTTTAAACTTTTTACTAATCCTTTTACTCTTTTTACAACCGTAAGTACGAGCTTACCAGCCTCAGAACTTTTATCTGGTGCTTTATACCCATCACTTCTGACCTTTGTTTCTAATTTGTCAATCTCTCTTTCGAATTTGTTCGAGCTACTTTCTACATCTTTGTCTAATTCCTTGACTTTTTCTCCACTACGGAAGTTTTTAATGTTAATGTCATTCTCATTAACTTTTGCCTTCATCATTGCAATTTTTTTGTTATTGTCTGCTTCTACAGTACTTTTATTACTAGCTTTTTCTCTTCTATAATGCAATCCTCAGCCCTTCTTTTTTTAACTCATGTATTTCTTCCTTAAGCCCTTTTTGCTCTTGTATGAGTTTAATAATATTTGAAGCCGAATTAGACAGCTTTTTCAAGTTATCACTTAATTCTTTGCTAGCATTCTTAACAATATCCACTTGCTTTTTTATTGAGCTCACACTTGCATTGTCATACTTACCTTTAGCATGTTCTGTTTTCATTATTTCTACAATATTGCTAAGATTTTTAAATTTTTTGATTAGCATTGACTGTCTTACACTACGTAACCTAGTAATCATTGACTAGCAAGAACATTTGCAATCTCATCATCACATTTTTTAATATCGGCAATGTGCTTTTCAAATGGAAGTTTCAATTGCTGTTGGATGTCTTCTCAATACATTACCTAAGGTATGTTGTTGACCATTAATGGTCTCTATTGATTGTGTCATTGTGCTCTTGAATATTAATAGCTTGCTTCTTATACTCATTAATTTATTCTAAAAAGTCTTTATCTGTTTTCTTTATATTAAAAATGTTGTTAGATTTCTTCAGTTCCATAACGTTTATCTCAATTTCAATTAAATATAGTAACACTCGAATGTTAAATTTTAGTTTAATAGTAAATTCCTCTATAAACTAACCTTGGCTTTTCTTTTGCATCAGACTTTTTGGATAATCTGATATGATTTTGCAAAAAGTCAATGTCTACTCAGACTCAAGAAGCATCGCTAGGGGATTCTCTATATAATGCTTAAAGGTGTTTAAAAATCTTGCCCCAAGTGCTCCATCAACTGTTCTATGATCAACAGAAAGTGTTACCATCATTATTTCTGCTACCTCTATTTTTTCATTGATAACAATAAGCTGTTTCTTGGATGTACCAACAGCCATAATGCAAGACTGTGGCGGGTTAATTATAGCGCTGAAAGTTTTTATACCAAACATGCCTAAGTTAGAGATAGTAAACCCTCCTCCTTGAAATTCCTCAGGTCTTAATTTTCCAGATCTTGCTTTGCTTACCAGATCCTTTACTTCTTTTGATATAGATAAAATACTTTTTTTATTAGCATTTTTTACTATGGGAGTAATTAGTCCATCTTCAAGTGCCACGGCGATTGAAATATCTACATTTGCATATCTTAGTATCTTATCATCTATCCAGGAGGAATTTATATCAGGAAATTTTTTTATGCTGAAAGCCACAGCTTTTATAATTAGATCATTAATTGTTACTTTATTGTTTTCATCTGCTGAATTAATCTCGTTTTTGAGTAATATTAGTTTATCAACCTGGCAGTCTACAGTTAAATAAAAATGTGGTATATTCTGTTTAGCCTCAACCAGGCGTTGTGCTACCACCTGGCGCATGTTACTCGTTTCAACTATAACGTCTTCGCTCGATCTTTCACGACTTCCAATTTGTACACCACCATCTAAAAACTCCAATACGTCAGCTTTAATGATACGGCCATATGGACCGGTGCCTTTTAGTCGTTTTATATCCACATTTTCATTTTGAGCTATTTTTTTGGCTAATGGGCTTATTTTTATTCTGCTTCCTGTTGTTTTGGTATCTTCTTCTTCTCTGGATCCCAGTGCTTGACACTGGGATGACACTGAAGGGTTAGATGACACTGAAGAGTTGGGTGGCATTGAAGTGTTAGGTAACATTGAGGAGTTAGATGGCATTAAAGAGCTGAGTAACGTTGAAGGGTTGGATGACGCTGAAAAATTGGATAACGTTGGAAAGTGTGCTTCAATATTGGTAGTAGAAGCTGAAACATAGCTGTCAAGTGCATTGTTGTCTTCTCCTTTTTCTAGCATTAGAGCTATTGGTTGATTTACAGGCACGCCACTTGCTCCCTCCGGTACTAGAATCTTTGCCAAAACCCCTTCATCCACAGACTCGAACTCCATTATGGCTTTATCAGTCTCTATTTCAGCAATTACATCACCTACTTCAACTCTATCCTGCTCTTTTTTACACCACTTTACGATTTTTCCCCCAGTTTTGCTCATTGTTGGGGAAAGAGCAGGCATTAATATTTCTATGAACATCTATTGTAAATTAAAAATCTATTCAACTTTTAATTTACTCTTTATCTTATGTCAATCTAATCGTAAATTATGATGAATAAACCGCTTACATCATCCCAGTGCGTGACACTGGGATTTTAGTTCAAAATAGATCTACTATTATCCTATTGTTTTTGTTATTCAGTCCTAACTTATTTGCTAGCAACTTTGTTTCAAAAAAATCAAATAAAGTCAATATGAGAGCAGTACCATGGTTTCACTATCCTGTAATATGGATATACACTTGCAAAAATCTGCCCCTAAAAGTGATAGAAGAGTTTGAAAATTGGAAAAAGGTCTGTGATATAAAAAAAGATTGCGGGTGGATAAAAAGTAATCTGCTCAGTAACAGGTGCTACGCGATGATAAAAGAAGATACTTATGGATATCAAAAACAGAATATAGACAGTGAGATTACTATGAAAATAGACGAATAAGTTATAATGAGAATAGAAAAATGCAGTAAAAAATGGTGCTTCCTATCTTCCTTAAAGCATAAGGCGTGTGTGCAAAAAGAGTATATATATGGGGTTGATTAGGTTAAAAAAGGATCTTGATTGGTAGTAGTTCCCAAACCTTCTGTGGTAGGCTCTTCAGGTAAAGCAAATGGTGCATTATTGATTTCTTGAGTCTCAGGGGAACTGTTTTCCTCCGCGGAGCTGTTGCATTGCCCATAGAAGCTCCGTAACATTTTCTCAGCAGATGAATTTAAAATTTGTATAATAGACTTTTCACTCTGCTCTTTTAGCGATTGATCCATTCTAGAAATCAACTCAGAAAACTTGCTATTTTCCTTTTCAGCTTCACTTCTTATTTTATCTTCTATATTTTCAATATTATCCTGGTCAATTTCCTTTTTTGTTATGTTGAATGAATTTACAATGTCTTGGTACTTGATCTTGCATTCGCCATTTCCAGTTATACAGAGAGCAATGGAATCAGGCATTTCACTTGTAGCCCAATTGTGTATAGCGTAAGCCAAACAGTTGTCATGGTTTTTATTAATGTTAAATTGTTGTTCTATTAGCCCAGAAGTCTTATTCCTTAGAGGCATAAAGCACTCCCTTACATTAGCTGTACCTTTTTGTTAAAATGTAGCAATTAAACTGAATAGCAAATTAGTACATGATTTACTTTAATTAATTATTAAATTAAGAGGTAAGATTCATGGTGTTAAGGTACTTTAAGCTACGATTTAGAATCTTTTAGCTATAGCCCTAACAACTCTTTTCTAATTTCTTTTTTGATTGTGTTGATTATATCGGGATCAAGTTTACTTATCCAAGGATCACCAATATTTTCGATACTGTTCGGATTTTGTATTATTTCCTCAATAGTACTGTCTATTTTTTTTATCTTATTTTCGTTAAATTCATCAAGCATAGGTTTAACTTTTACATAACCAGGAGAACCTCTGCCATAGGTTTCACTACTTCTGTTGATGCAGCCACCTGCACCATATGCTCTATCAATATAGCCTACCCTACATTCTTTTACATCTTTATATTTTATTTGACCGTTTTCTATATATGCTATTTGTTTACCTTGTGTAGATGATATACCTGTTACTATTGTTGGTTCCCTTAGCTTTAATTCATCTATATGGACCTTTGTTTTCCTGTACTCCTTTCCATTATATGTTCTATGTTTACCACCACCTGCAATAGTGATTAAGTCTTTACAGTCTGCTCCGGAAGAATTTTTGCACATTTTTATAAAAGTTGGTCCGCCATCTTTATTGGATATATGGCTTGTGAGTCCGCCACCCCCTTCCATAACTTTAACTTTAATTACAGGATGACTAGGATCAATTTTTAGTTTAGCTTTAATATAATCTCCTGGTATTCCTGGTCTACTTTCAGTAGACTGAGCTTTATCAGCTATATGACCAGCTTCACCACCTCCCCACGCTTCTATTTCAACATAATCATATGGCGATAAGTCACCTGTATAACTATTCCCAAGTTCATAAGATCCTTGATTACTTTCCTCAAGTTTTTGTTTCTTATCTTTCAATTGCTTTACTATTATTTCACGCAATCCATTTTTTAAACCTGCCAAATCAAGCCTACATAATTTATCAGCATAAAAAACCTCTGTTCTGTTTGCTTTAACCGGTTGATCTTTCAATTGTGTACACTTTTGTATTTCGCCTTTTTCGTTTTTTAGTGTTTTACCATCTTTATCTTTACAATCCACTTCCTCATATCTCAAGTAAAATGATTGACCATCTTCTTTATTCAAATATTGTGTTGAGCGGCTACATGCTTCACCTGAGCAGATACAACCATCTTGACCTTGTTCACACTTTTCCTTACTCTCTCCATCTATTAATTTATATACTATCTTACATTTGTTGCAATCCTGTTTTATATCCATTTCGTCATCTTTTTCCGCAATGCAATTGTTTCTATTCGTATTTTCCTCAGGAATGGAAATATATTTCCGCTTATTGAATATTATTTTATCTAGCTCGCTCTGTGGCTTTGCCAAAACATCAGCTGTTTCGTTGCAAGGGAAATAATAAAGTTGATTCGACTCCTTTGAATAAACAGTATTATACTTAATGTACCTTGCTCCCATTGATTTTAATGATACTACCTTATTTTCTCTCTTAAGCACAAACTCTTCTGGTTCTGGCTTCCAACCAGAAAGACAGAGCATTTTTCTTTTAGAATTTTTTTGGTTCTTTACTCTCATGTACTTTACTTTTATTTTTGGCAGTCCCATATCATCTAATTCTAACTTAGTAGATTTGATTTCGTTACCTTCTGTGGAATTTGTTATACTGTAATCCTTACCATTAGGAAACTGGATCCCAACATTAGGGGTAAGCCCATATTCTTCCAAAATTGCAAGCTGAGAATTCTTTCTCAATATATCTTTTATAACATCAGTGATGTTACTTTCATCATTACTATTTTTAGTTGTTTTTTTAACTATTCTTGGTTTTACCACTCTAAAAGACCGTGGGTCAATTTTTTCCCTACCTTCACTAGCATCAAAACTGATGTTAAAAATACAATAGCCATCACTATAACTTCCATTTACTTGTTTTATGCAATTTTCTCTGCTTATCTCTATTTCTATTTTTAACGTATTTTCATTTACTACCTCCACTACCTTAGGCTCTGGAGCAGGTGGCACCGGAAAACAATTAGCAGGAAATTGTAATCTTCTTTTAGATTTCTCCTCTTCAGTACCATGGTATTCAGTGCAGAGTTTATTTTTTTTGAGTTAATAT
>NZ_JACZHU010000018.1:7723-14499 GCF_020278605.1 Wolbachia endosymbiont of Mansonella perstans
TGTAAGTTTCGAAGTAATGTGTAGTGCCACCTCTATCTAAAATAGAATGCTCCCTAACTTCATCCGGAGTAGGGCCCTCCCTAGCCTTATCCTTTTTGTACTTTTTGGGAAAATCTAACTTTTCTCCGATTTCTCCGTCTTTTCCTATTAGTTCACCAATTATTACCTTAACCTTAGGATCAAAGTAGTCATTTTTTTCGTTTGTTACAGGAACAATTCTAACTTGTGGAGATGACATCGCAAGTTGTTCACAGAACGGAGGTGGGCCAGGTGCAAGTGGCACAGGAGCGCATTTCACCACTTTTTGATAGCAAGTATCACAGGTGTTTGCCATATCTTCAGGACTAAAAATGTTTGCTCCTTCACCTGCTCTAGGAAAATATGAAAAAATCCCCATGCAGGCGGCTTTTTGGCTGCAAGCACATATCTTAGGAGAATTAACAAATTTACTTTTCTCTTCGTCAGTGACACCATCTGCCCATTCCCATCCAAGGCCTTCCGCAATTCCTTCCTTAATTTTGCCACCATCTAATATTGTATCTCCTTCCCAGTCGATAAAAACTGCTGCAGAAATTCCAGACCCGCTTGCCTGCATTCCGTATATCTGGCGGCATGAAGTTTTGTTGGGTAATATATAACAATTATCTCCTTCATAGTCGCAAACTTGAATTTTTGGATCAAAATAACCACTTATTCCTTGATCTTTCACTGCCGTTACTTTAATTTCTTTTAATAAATGAGGATCAAAATTCAAATTACCCCACTTGCCAGTAACTAAGTTCCAAAGACCTTTTCCTATTGAGCTCTCTGCAGCTTCAATATCAGTACGAAAATATAATGTATCTTGGCAAACATCAGAGTACCCACTATTTGCACCAAGCAAAATCAATACTAGGAAAAAAAATTTGGCTTTAAGCTTTACACTTCTCATAAAACACTGGTAACCACTTATTAACTTCTTCCCCTTTTTCTTTTATTGCTTCATACATATATTTTATAGTATCTTTATTAGCTGAAAGTATGTGTATTTCTTGCATATCTTTCAAATCTAAATTTAAAGTTACTAGTCCTTTGTACTGTTTTATCAAAAATAAACCTTCTTGTGTTGGTGTTTGCAGGATTATGTTCAGTTCCTCTTTCGATAGAGAAAATGCTTTCATGTATAATCTATTTGCATTGACGTTCGGCATCAAAATCCTTGTATCAATGTGTTTGTCCAGGTATTGAGTAAATTTACTAGCAAATGCCAGGTTTAAGTTTTCAGTACTTAGAATTACCACAACATTTAATTTTGTCATCCTGTGCATCCAGTTATCAAACTCTTTCTCTGTGGGAAAAATATTACTTATTTCCCATGCTTCATCCAAAACGAGTATTGCAGGTGAACCATCACATTTTGCTTCAAAAGAGTATAAGAAATAGTAGAGTATCACGGACATACATTCCTTTTGTTTTATAAGGTTTGCTGTGTTAAGAGATATAGTTCTTATTTCCCAGTCAATATCCGATTCATCACCATCTTGAAATAAATAAGCAAACTCACCATCATTGCACCATTTACTTATCTTACCCCCAAGGAGTAAGAGCACTTCAGAAATTTGTGAAATAGAACGTGACTCCCTTGGTATAGCAAATATAGAATCTACAATTTTTTTTATCTTCTCTTCCACATCCACCGAGTTTATATCAGCCACCATTCTTTTGATCAGTTCAGCTAACATATTCCGATTGGAAGCACTATTTTCAATGTTTAGTGGATTAAATTTCAGGCTTTTATCTTTATATTTTGGATCAATTATGTAGTATTTACCACTCACCGCTTTAGTAAAAATTATTGACTTTCCAGTGTTGTCTAACATGATAATTCTAGGATCAAATTTTCTTGACTCTGACAACAGGAAGTTAATCAGTGAAGTTCTGCCTGAACTTGGAGCGCCAAGTATCGTAGTATGACCATTGTTTTTCTTTCCATGAAAATTAAAAAAGTAAGGGCTTCCTTTTTTTGAAAAAAAGACTGTTACTGCTTCTCTCCACCTTCCTCCTTTTAATGTACCTGACGTAAAATCATGTAGCATAGCAAAGCTGCAGGCATATTTTTTTAGTATATTTTTCGGTTGTGCAACAAAAGTAAAATTGCCTGGAAGTTGTGCCCAAAAATGGTCTTCCATATGTAGATCAGCTCTAAACATCATCAACCCGACTAACGACATTACGGCGGACAAATCGCTGATGTTTTCAGCTAGTCTCTTTCTATCGTCAGCAAAAATTGTGAAAATAATTTTCTGTTGACAAAAGTCTATAGCAGAAGTTTTTTCAAGTTCTATTATTTCTTTGATTTCTGAGTTTTGAAGTAAGGTACTATCCTCACTGATTTGCAGCATATTGATTTGTTTTTTAAATTCTTTGACTGCTTTGTTATTACTAGTGAATATTATTATTTCTGTAATAATAAACTCAGAGTCAAGTTGTAAACACCTATCTATATTTTCTAAAGGGATTTCACGATATTCCTTTATACAAAAAATAGAACCAAATTTCTGTTGATTTTCAAATGTTGTTTGAAATGTGTTAAAACCAAAAGCTATCTTTAAGTTTTTAACATGTTGCGACAGATCCCTTTCACATATTGGGTAATCTTTGTATGTTAACGTAACAATATAATGGAGAAATTCTATCATTTCAGAATACATTTTACGCTCACTAAACCTTAGGCCTAGCTTTTTAGCTCCGAAAGGCTCTAAATCACTTTGAATTAAATCAGTTACCCTTTGTAATTCCCGATGGTTTTCTTGTAGATACAGCTTATGCTGATTTTTTATTTTACTAAGAAAAAATGAATTATTAGTATGCTCGCCAAAATCGCTAAATAATACTACGATGTATAACTCGTTTATATACTGCAGTTTACTATCAGTAAGTTTATTAAGCCACGTTGAATGTAGCTTATCAGAAAAGTCTCCAGTCTTATTCCATTTTAAACTCAGTTTATTGCGCTTTCGGACAGTATGAATCCAAACAGTGAAATATAAGCTATTGATATTTTTTGATATGCTTTTTCTAATTTCAGTTCTAAGGTCGCTGTAGTTATCAGCAGAGGAGTAATCTTCTAACTTGATTATTTTTAATAATTCTCCCTGTTTTGTTAGTATGGTTTCTTCATCATAATGACAAGCGTAAGGGATAAAGTCTAAATCAATACTTTCTAGTAATGCTAAATTATTCTTTTTTTCAAGCTTAGTGTTAATTACTGGTATTTTTGGCTGCATACAACATTATGTGCGTTCAATAAAGGTAGTGATCTTAATTTTTATCTTTTTCGTCATCAGGTTTTACTTTTACAAAACTAAACTTCTCTTTCAAGTAGTCAGTTACTTTTTCCGTGCTACCGAACATCATGACTAGTACGCTAAACATTATCATGAAAAAGATCAGGCCCCTAAACAATATTGCAAGTATCACTGCAGCTATGCATAATCCTATGATTGTCGAAGGACTCATATTTTCTAAGGTATCTTTAACTGAAAATGAAGAAGTAAAATTCCTTACCGTTTCTTGTACATCCTTCAATTCATTATCTACTGAAATCGCTTTGCCCGAGTATGATGTAAAAATTAGGCTTAACAGGACTATAAAAACTAAAATTTTATTCAATTGAATGTGCATCAACTAAATACCTTTTAAACACTACCTGATTATAACGACTTTCACATCAACAGGCAAGAACTGAATTTGTTTGTTCACTATGAGTAACATATATTTTATTTTTACCGCTGTTTACTATCATCAATAAGAGGGCTCAAATCGGTGGGTGTTAATTTACTTGAAGGAGGAAGTAAATACCGTGTGACTGCTGCTACTATAGCAAACACTATAGACATAACCAACAATCCTGTCCCTACCATCTCCAAAGTTACTACTCCTGTGATAAGACATCCTATTGCGGAGAAAGCACAACCTGTTGAAAGTGCAATGCAAAAATTTCTGTTATTTGGTTGTTTTTCAGGTAGAGTATCTTCGCTATTATTTTCATTTGCAGAAGATTTTTGCGCGATTGCAATGACATTTTTTCCGTTCTTTTTGTTTTCAGGTTTCATTGAATCCCTTGTATTCTTATTTGTTCCCGGAATAGCTGACACTGAGATTTTTGGCTCTTCCTTGGCTACAATCACGTGCTGTAATGGCACTTTGGTTGATTCTTCTTTAACTTGGTATGCTTGACTACCTGAATTTTTATTTTCTTGCTTCTTTGGGTTTTCTTCTGGATCCTGCTCTGGTTGCTCAATTTCTTCTTTTTGTAGATTATCATTTCCTCCAACAGAGCTTGATACTGAGCTTACACTTCTACTTAATGGTGATGGTGAGTTTTTCTTGCTCGGCACGGGTGGTTTTAAATCATCACTGAATTTAGGAGTACCTGCTTCATCTTGTCCGTCTATCCTACTATTTCTAAGATCGATTTGATAGTTGCTTCTGCTAATAGTGTTTAAAATTATTCCTAATATTTTCCCTCTTCTTGTTTGTGGTCTTTGTGATTGTTCTGCTTCATTGTTAAATACTGTAGGTACAGCTAGTTCTTCTGATTTCATTACTTTATCCTTCAACGCTGGAAGGAAGTTCTCGATATAATACTTGTAATATTTTTGATATTCTTCTTGTTCTATAAGTGATTTTTCTAATTCACTTAATACATTAGGATCAGCCCCTCTCTTGAAAAACTCTATGCATTTGTCGAGATCTCCCTTTTTTGGGCTTTTACGGTTATGTGTTTTTTTTGTTACCTTTGCGTGTATAGTGTTGTACAATTGTTCGTTAGGATCTCTTTCATTACTCTTAAGTTTTTTTAAAGTACCTAGCATAACATTTCTCCATACATAACAAAATGTATAGATACCTTAATCAGCGTTAATTTTACATTAAAACTGGGGAATTATACTCTATTTATGGACGATTACGGCGATTTGCTTATTGGTTGATATTTGCTTTGCTAATGATTGAGTTTTTCACTTTTATAGATTTGTTTTTGATATAATTATTTGCCTGTTGAATTAACATATCTATCACTTCTTTTACGGGTCTTTCCCTATCAACCATGCCAACGCTTTGACCGGCCATTAAAGATCCTGTTTCAATATCTCCTTCAATCACTGCTCTTCTTAAGGCTCCAGCCCAGAACCTTTCTATTTCAAGCTGTCCGTCTTCTTTTGAAATCTGTCCTTTTTGGTACTTATCAATAACTTCTCTTTGGTGCTTCACAAAATCATCACTCGCTTTGTTAGCTACGGCTCTTACTGGAATTACAGGAAAATCAGCACTTATTTGTACAGAAGAAACCGCGTTACGTGCAGCTGACTTAATAAACACCTCCTTGAAATTTTTATGGGCAATCGACTCGTTTGTGCAGACGAATAATGTACCTATTTGACATCCACTTGCTCCCATTTCTAGGTAATTCACTATCATCTCGCCTCTTCCTATTCCACCTGCAACAAACACTGGTGTTTGTTCACTTTTAAAGTAAGGTAATATCTCTTGTGCGAGAACAGAAGTACTAACTGGACCTATATGTCCACCTGCTTCCATTCCTTCTATTATTAATGCATCTACCCCTATTTTTACTAACCTTTTCGCAAGGTTTAATGATGGTGCAAAACACATAACTTTAGTGCCCACATTCTTGATTTTTTCTATGCTAGGTTTTGTCGGTAACCCACCTGCAAAAACTATGTGGCTTACTTTTGCTTCAATACACACATCTATCAACTCACTCAAGTTTGGGTGAATAGTGATCAGATTGATGCAAAATGGCTTATTAGTTAGTTTCTGTGTCTCTGCGATTTCTTTTTTTAGCAATTCTGGAGACATAGCACCACATGCAATTATGCCAAAACCACCAGCGTTTGAGATTGCTGAAACCAAGTTTCTCTCTGAGACCCAGCTCATAGCACCACCCATTATTGCAAACTCACTACCAAGAAAATCCGTTCCTTTTTTCCAGAGATTGCTCAACATATAATCTATATAATGCGTTTAAAAATGTTTTGCTTATCTATCAATGTGTGTTTTAAAGCAGCAAGTATCACAAGACTATAAAGAATACTGTAAAGTATGTAAGTATTGAATGTAGCCCATTGGCTGCACTAGCTAGCTCTTTGTATTTACTAGTTAACAAAGGGATGTGAAAAAAATATTTGATCCTCTTGCCAGAGGCAGAAAACATGACACAACCAGATAACGGTACTAGTATCATTAAAGCATATAAACCAAGGTGCACTGTTTTGCTTATATTGATCTCAAATCGGGAAAAACTTGCTGGAAGTGGTGGAATGAGAGTAAAGGCGCGAAAAAGTATGCGTGCTATGACTAACCCAAAGATAGTGATGCCACAAGCCTTGTGAATAGCGTATATGATGAACTTAATTTCATTGCTAACTGGCAAGCTTTTCATATAAAACCTAGAGCAGAGCATACCGATAATAAAAACAATCATTAGCCAATGAATAATCCTTAAACTTAAGCTATATTTATTGTCTTCCATTTTGATTACTCTAAAGTAGCATTTATATAATAAAGAAACTATTTTTCAATCAAAATTTATTAAAACAACTTAAGTGTGCTGACAATACAGCTATACAAGTGGTAATTCGAAAGCAATCCCTAGTCGTTATCCAGTAGAAACAAAAAAATTACTTGAAAACTTTTGCCATTACCTTTATCATAATACTGAAGCTATTGTTTATCTTCAATCCGTACAGATCAAACAACAAAAACTCAATGTA
>NZ_JACZHU010000019.1:0-14316 GCF_020278605.1 Wolbachia endosymbiont of Mansonella perstans
GTTTAATATGGTAGATCCTAGTATCAAGTACTGGAATGACGAAAAAAGTCACTTGGATGACAGGAAAAGTAGATGTTGGGATTACACCATGTTGACTGGCAAAACGGCACCTGTCTGCTTTCTGTGCAGTAGAGATTGGTATAAGAGGAGAAATGATACTGTGTTGGAATTAGATGTTTCAACATTCGTATACTGATCTAGTTGTAAATGTATTTTGGTGAATCTAAATTATACGTTTCTTCTCCTCTCAATACTTTCAGTTTTAAATACACTGCAAACCCTTCCTTCCCACTTACTTAATGTAACAGGCTCATAACCCAACTTTTTTAGTATCTTAATAATCTGAGGTAAAGCTTCAGCTGTATTTGATTTGTTGTTGTGGTTATGGAACAGTGTAATTGCTCCATTGTGCACGTTGCTTATAACTCTTTCAACTAAGATCTCTGGTTTATTACCTTGTCAATCTAGGGAGTCAACTGTCCATAATATCAAATACATATTCAATCAATTAATGTTTTCAATCAAATTATCATCATGACATTTATATGGTATACGAAACCATTTTACATCCTGCTTTGTTGCATTTTAAGTTGCCATACTTGTCTTCTCCAACTCTTGCAATTGTTCTTCACTTGAAAGCGATGTTAACTTTCTATGCAATCAAGAGTGATTGCCCAGTTCATGGCCTGCATTATAGATTCTCTTTGCTATCTCGGACGTTTTTTTATTTATATGTTCACCAAGAAGAAAAAATGTCGCTTTTGCTTTATAGCTTTTTAAAACATTGATAATATTGTTTACTCTACTGTTAGATGTTTCATTGTCAAATGTAGGCGCAACGAATTTACCACTGTTATTAACAATTTTTTTATGTTACTTAAACTTCTGTATGATAGACCTAAATTACAACTGAGCCCGCGATATGGTAAATTAAAATTACAACCACCACAGAAAGCTCGGTTGAGTATAGCAAAAGAAAAATTGTTATTAGCCGTCCTTTAAGCCCTGCCATTCTCATATCTTTTATCCTACCTTACTGCAATTATAGACCTTGGGCCACAAAGTCAGAAGTATCAATTTTCTCTTGCAGACAAGCAGCAATAACAGTGTTTATCATCAAAAGCGCAATGGTCATTGGACCAACGCCCCCAGGCACTGGCGTGATAGCTTTGACTTTTTCTTTTACTCCATCGAAATCAACATCACCTACGAGCTTTGTCTGCCCTCCTACATTCACACTATTTATGCCAACGTCAATCACTATTGCCCCTTTCTTTATCCAGTCTTTCTGGACAAAATTTGGCTTTCCAACCGCTGCAACTACTATATCCGCTTTAGAGCAACATTCAGCTAGATTCCTACTTTGTGAATGCAAAATGGTAACAGTGCAGTTTTCTTGCAACAACAGGTGAAACATCGGTTTACCCACGATGTTTGATCTGCCAATCACGACTGCGTTTTTACCTGAAAGGTTACCTTCAACCAATTTAATTAAATGCAAAGAACCTTTAGGAGTACAAGGTATAAGGCAATTTTTTTCACCTTTAACTAATCGGCCAACGTTTTCATCATGAAAGCCATCCACATCTTTTTCAACGCTTACTGTATTAATTACTCTGCTCGCTTTAATATGGCTTGGTAAAGGCAATTGTACTAAAATACCATGCATAGACGGATCTGAATTTAACTCATTAATTTTTGCAATTAATTCATCTTCTAAAATATTATCAGGCAAAATAATAGTCTCAGAACTTATGCCTATTGATTCTGCTTTTTTTTGTTTATTACGAACATAGACTTGACTTGCTGGGTTGCTACCCACAAGAATTACTTTAAGACAAGGAAAGATGTTGTGCTTCTTCTTTAAAGCTTCGATTTTTTGTGATAATTTCTTGCACAGGTCACTTGCTATTTCCTTGCCGTCAATGATAATTGCCACTTACTATACTCCTTGCCACTCTCTGAAGCCAGATAATTTGATATCAAATAAACTTAATACTTTGTCAATGGAATGATTTATAATGCCCTCCAAAGATTTCGGTTTAATATAAAAAGCTGGCATTGGTGTAGCAATAATTGCTCCATCTCTGTCAATTTTAACATATTTCGTAAATGACCAAAATGCGGCGGCGACTTTCGCGCCACAAGAACTAATTTACTTCTTTCTTTTAGAGTTACATCTGCAGCTCCCGTTAGCAGGTTGGAGGTGACACCTGACACAATTTCAGATATTGTTTTCATAGAACATAGAGCGATGATCGTCCCTAAAGTTTCAAACAAACCTCTCGCTATTCTTTCTCCTGTTTTTCTTTCAGAATAGTAAAAATCTGTAAGTGATGTGACGTCTTCAAGTCTTTCTGCAACTTCATGAGCCAGGGTGGTTTTTCCAGCGCAACTTACTACTAGATGAGTTTCATAGTCGGCATCTTTTAGCACTTCTAAAATACGCACACCATAAATAGAACCAGATACTCCACTTATTCCAATTACAATTCTGCTATTCACTTGAGTCTTCTTCGCAACTCATTCCCAATGCGCGTTTATAAGTATCAAGTAATATTTCCTGTTCTTCCCTGTCATCATCATCCATCTTTCTTAGTCTGATAACCTGTTTCATCACCTTTGTATCCCAATCTTTACCTGCAGCTTTGTATATACATAACGAATATGATCCTGCACATTCTTCTTTTCTTGCTCGAATTTTTCGATTCTTTCTATATAACCTTTTAGCTCATTGGCTGTTATTTTTACTGCGTCTTCCATAAAACCTAACTAATTAATCGCTGTCATAGTATGATCAGTTTTTACTTGTACTTCAATAACAGTAATAATGTTTTTATCTTTTTTTAAAATCTTGAAATGAAAACCATATATGAAAAATTCTTCGCCTTCGTCAGGAATGCGCTCTACCTTATTTACAATCATACCTGCTAGAGTTGTAGCTTCTTCATCAGGAAGATTCCAGTGCAATTGTCTGTTAATGTCCCTAATAGTTGATTTTCCCTCGATATGATATACATTGTCAGATATTTTCTTTATAAAATTCTCCGTGATTAAATCATGCTCATCGGAAATTTCTCCAACTATTTCTTCCAATATGTCTTCAAGAGTTACAATTCCCTGCAGTGTTCCATACTCATCAATAACAAACGCAAGATGTTTTCTGTTTTGACGGAAGTTATGTAGTTGAACGCTAAGAGGTGTACTTTCTGGTAAGAAACAAGGTTTTGACATAATTTGGACAATATCAACCTCCTCTATTTTATTATCCTTTTCGCGCAAAGCGTTTATTAGATTTTTTACATGAACTACTCCGACAATGTTATCTGGTTCTTTTTGCCATAAAGGCACCCTACTGTGGCTGCTGGTTAAAATTTCTCTTGTCAATTCTTCTTTATTTCGATCTATATCAAGAGAAAATAGGTTTCTCCTATGGGTCATAATTTCCGATATCTCTGTCTCAGCTAAATCAAGTATGCTGCTTAGCATATCTAAATCCTGTTGCAACATGGTTCCTTCACTGCGATGAAGAGTAATCATATTACGCATCGCATCTGCTGCAGATATTACTTCCCTATTCTTATGAAGCCTACATAACTTTAGAATAAGATTGACAATAAACTGAATGCCTAATGTCAATGGAGAAAAAATCTTGACAAAAAACAGTACAAAATAAGTGAAAAATAATGTAAATTTTTCAGGATTTTGCATGGCGTAAGTTTTTGGTAATACCTCGCAAAACAGCAAAATACAAAATGTCATTACAATCGTTGATAGAAATACGCCTTCACTTCCAAAGAAATTTATAAATATCGCTGTAAATAAAGCGGAACAAGTAATGTTAATAATCGTATTGCCGAGGAGCATTGTTCCTATTGTTAATTCTTTTTTACTTAACAAACGATCTATTATCTTGGCCCTTTTGTTGCCCTCTAGCTTTAGCTTATTAACGCGAGATCGGCTGATTGAGGTTAGACCTATTTCTGCTCCTGAAAATAAAAACGATAAAATCAATAAAACAAAATTTACCGATAATATTGAAACCAATAACCAATCCATTGAAGTATGATGTTATTGTGACAAAAAACAGAGTTAATTTTACATGTTATAAAAAGAATTCGCAAGTTTGAAATTTTGTATAGCTGGACTTTATATTTTTCTAAAATATTTATATATCTTTAATTTCAAAAAGTGAATTATAGAGTGTATCACACGCCGCATCCACATGTTTATCATGAACAACAAGTGGAGGTGTTATTCTCACTACTCTATTATTTAAAACTTTAGTCATTATTAAACCTTTGTCAAGGGATCGGCTAACAATTTTATCAGCAAAAGGAGCTTTAAGCTCTATTCCTATTAACAAACCCTCTCCACGAATTTCTGAGATTATCCCCGGAAATTCCCTAGCTAACAGTAGTAATTTTTCTTTTAGGTACTTACTAACCCTTCTAACATGGTCGAAAAAGCCTTCTTTCAGCACTATATCGAGCACTGCGTTACCAACAGTCATGGCAAGCGGATTACCGCCATAAGTTGATCCATGAGTTCCTGGAGTAATTGCTTCTGCTATATAATTTCTTACTAAACATGCAGCTAAGGGAAACCCGTTACCCATAGCCTTCGCGCAAGTTAAAATGTCAGGTTCGATTCCTATATTTTGATAATGAAATAAAGAACCAATACGCCCATACCCGCATTGCACTTCATCGAAGCACAGGATCATTTTCTGAGATTTTGTTATTTCTCTTATTTTGTGAAGGTATTCTACATCCAGTGTATATACTCCACCCTCACTTTGTATGGGCTCTAAAAACACAGCAGCTGTTTCATCACTGATTTTCTCCTCTAGCGCTTTGATGTTGTTCCTTAGCACTTTATCAAAACCAAAAAGGAGTGGAGCGAAACCCTCGCGTGATTTTTCATTTCCTCCAGCGGAAATTGCAGCAATACTGCGGCCATGAAACCCCTCTTCGATTGTAATAATGCGGTTGCGTTTTTCTTGCCCTTTTGAATAAAAATAACGGCGAATAAATTTAATTGCAGCTTCTGTTGCTTCAAGTCCGCTTGAACAGAAAAAGACTTTATCTGCAAAAGTAAGTGCTGTTAAACGCTCAGCAAGCCTTTCTTGCTCGGGAATAGTAAAAATATTAGAGCAGTGCCATAATAAATCTGATTGCTCTTTCAGCTTATCTGCAATATATGGGTGACAATGTCCTAAAGAGGTTGTAGAAATACCAGCAGCAAAGTCTAGATATTTTTTGCTGTCTTTATCAAAAAGATATACCCCTTCTCCCCTAACTATAGGAATTTTAAATCTATTATACGCATTGACAATGTGATTCATTTAAGTGCTGTAAACTATCCACGTTATACTTAAAATGTTCCCTTAGCACAAAGCTTTTCCTTTGCTAAGTTTTAAGTTGTCGTTAGCTTTTTACATAACCATACCAAACCAATTTTTAGCAGCACGCTAGGCATATAACACCCATCAGAAACAAAAGACTACTTGACAAATTCCTCCGTTCCCTTACCATAGTATTGAAGCTGTTATTTAACTTTCTAATCTGTGTAGGTTAAAATAATAAGAAAGCTTGTATTTGGCGTATTATGTGCACTACATGTCTTTTTTAAAACTTCAAGTTTCTACCCATACAAGCTGAAACGCGCTTATAAGTCGTTTAAGACATCACCCAACGCTGGGTTTTATTGTCTTGCCTTTTCTTTTTGCCTGGTAAATTTCTTAATATTTATTACTAAAATAGCATCCCAGATCCCAGTGTCAAGCACTAGGGTGACAACATAGAGATTGAGATGACAAAAAAGGAAGTACTAGTATGACACCCTGAAGATTCAAAACCATCATCCCGCTACGTGTTATCGGATGAGTTCCACAGGTAGTGGCAGACAGTAAATTGCCTTTTTCTGATTAATTTAGGTTATGCAAGCAGTCTATTGTAAAAAAATTCATTTGACTTAAATTGCTTATTGTATAAAATTGTAAGTAACGCATGAATAAAGGTTAACATGGTAGTTAAAATAAGGTTGGCAAGATTTGGTAAAAAGAAACACCCTTTTTACAGGATAGTTGTAGCTAATTCGCTGGCACCAAGAGATGGGCGTTTTATTGAGAGAATAGGGCAATATGATCCAATGCTACCAAAAGACAACAAAAATCGTGTTGTGGTAAAAGTTGATAGATTAAAACATTGGTTAAATGTGGGTGCGCAACCAACCAAGAGAGTGCTATGGTTCATCGAAAAAGGTATGATCATTCTAGAAATAAAAAAGAAGAAGATAGAAGCAAAAAAAACAGAGGAAAAGAAAATAGCAACACAGAAAGTAAAAGAATAAGAGGCATAAGTCTCTTTAATGTTGAACACTAGTTTAACAAATAATGGTAGATTAGACGATATTATATCTTCTGATTTATCAGCTATGAAAGATTTTATCTTCAGAAACGTTGATGATGAAGACATCAAATTCGCTGCTGATATTATATCTCATCTTATTGGGTCGGGTGGAAAAAAAATAAGGCCTAAATTTGTCTTCATCTTATGCAAAATGCTGAACTACTCTGGGGAGGACAGAGTTAGAGTTGCTGCATCGGTAGAATTTATACACAATGCTACTTTACTTCACGATGACGTGCTCGATGAAAGTGAAGCACGCCATGGAGTTAAAACAGCAAATAAAATTTGGGGAAATAAATCGAGCATTTTAGTTGGTGACCTATTATTGACTCTAGCATTTAGATGGCTTATAGGATGTGAAAATTTAAATGTTCTCTCTATTTTATCTAGAGCGTCACATTTGCTTGTAAAAGGCGAAATAAAACAGATGACGACACGCTTTAACCCTTACACTACTCGGAAAAATTATTTCGATATCATTGAAGAAAAAACAGCGTCTTTATTTTCTGCGTGTTGTGAAGCTGCATCTGTAATATCTGGTGCTACAAGTGATGAAACAGAAAGATTAAAGAATTTTGGTTTTAATTTTGGCATGGCATTCCAAATAATTGATGATATGCTCGATTATACTGCTGATCAAGGCGCTTCTGGAAAACAAGTTGGAAAAGACTTTTTTGAGGGCAAGGTAACTTTACCTGCCATTATAGCATACGAGAAAGGAAGCCTAGTAGAACGAAAATTTTGGGAAAAATGTTTTTCTTCAGCTGAGCGCAATTTTGACCAGGCGCTGTGCTATATTAGCCACCACAATGCCGTTGAGCTTTCTATAAAAAATGCAAGGCACTATGTTACCATGGCGCTAAATGATATTAGTACTTTTTCTGACTCTCCTTATAAAACTGCTTTGATTGACTTTTTGAATACAAGCATAGAAAGACAAGTTTAGCTAGTTCTTGATATTTTCAGATTAGTTGCTATATATTTATTAGGTTCTTAAGGTTAATGATATGTCAGATAGTAGCAAGGAAAGAAAAAAGAAGTTTACCAATATGGTAAATAAGCAAAAAAGCGAAGGCCAACAAGATAGTAGCAAACATACTGATAATCTTAACGAGAATCTCAATATGTTGAAAGAGCGTGCAGCTCAACTTGAAGATCATTTACGTCGTGCTGTTGCAGATAATGAAAACGTCAAACGTATAATGCAAAAGCAAATCAGCGATGCAAGTGATTATGCAGTTACACAATTTGCACGTGATATGATCGACTCGTGCGACAATTTAAAAAGAGTGATGGAAAATTTAAAAGATGGAGATCCTGTTCATGAAGGAATCAAAGTAGCTCATCAAAAAATTATGAATGATCTGAAAAAACATGGAATAGAAGAAATGGACCCAATGGGAGAGTCTTTTGATAGTAATTTACACCAAGCCGTTGTGGAAAGAGAAGATAATGAAAAAGAAACTGGTACTATCGTGGAAGTCTTACAAACTGGTTATACTATTAAAAGTAGGTTGCTCCGTCCTGCAATGGTTGTTATTTCTAAAAAATCTGATGAAAATGCATAAATATCAAAGGTCGGACTTTCCTTATAACTATTATTTAAGCGGAAAATCAATAGCCCAGTTTGGTGTCATTCCAGCACGCGACGCTGGAATACAGAAAAAGAAAATGGATGTCAGAACACAAGACTGTACAAACATTTGTCCCAGAAACAGTGTGTTAAATGTTATAGTGGATTTTACCTCGAGCATAAAGGTGTCATTCCAGTGCTTAACACTGGAATCCAATCCGCACACAATCCTATTGAAAACGTTGTGTCTTAACATAAAACAGCTACTTTTATGTTCATCAACTTAGTAAAATTTTTGGATCCCAGTGTCAAGCACTGGAATGATATCCTCAGGCTCGAAATCATAGTGTTCTTACGATTATGTGTCGGGGCACTAGGATGACATCTAGTTGTTATAATAACGAAGAGGAAAAACGCATCACAGAATACTCGAGTGCATTTGAAAAGCAGAGCAAAACTACTATCAGAAATCAAGCTTTGAAAGATTCCATTGTCTTTTCAGGCATTCAACCAAGTGGCATACTGCACTTAGGTAACTATCTTGGTGCAGTCAAGCAGTGGGTAGACTTACAGGATAAATATAAATCTCTTTTCTGTGTTGTTGACTTGCATGCAATCACAGCTAATAAACTTCCTGCCAGTAAATTAAGAAGTAATATTCTTGAAACAGCAGCGGCTTACATTGCGTGCGGAGTAGATCCAGAAAAGTCCATTATTTTTAGTCAGTCCACAGTCAGCAGTCATGCAGAACTCGGTTGGCTACTTGGGTGTTATACACCAGTTGGTTGGCTTAGTCGCATGACTCAATTTAAAGATAAAGCCGGTAGCGATAAACAAAAAGCCTCTTTAGGGTTATATAGCTATCCAGTACTTATGGCTGCAGATATACTGCTATATAAAACTAAATACGTTCCTGTTGGTGATGATCAAAAGCAGCATTTGGAGCTCACTCGCGATGTTGCATTGGCTTTTAACAATCACTACAAAATAAATTATTTTGTTGTGCCTGAAATCCTAGTTTTGGACCATGCATCAAGAATAATGAGCTTAAGAGATGGCACAAGCAAAATGAGTAAATCTGATCCTTCAGAATACTCGCACATTAGCCTTGACGACACAGACGATTTAATCGTTAAAAAAATAGGAAAAGCAAAAACAGACTCAATGCTAGGCTTTGACTTTGCTACTTTAAAGTGCCGCCCAGAGATAAGTAACTTGATAAACATTTATTCAGCACTGAGTAGTTTTGATGTAGACAGAATATGCGAAGAGATGAATAAGCACGATATGAAGTACTTTAAAAAGGAGTTGGCTGATTTAATCATCAGCATTGTATCACCTATACGTAAGAAAATGAGAGACCTCTTAAAAGATCAATTCTATTTACATGAAATATTAAAGAAAGGTACAAAAAAAGCAGCAGAGATTGCAAACCAAAGCATAAAAGAAATAAAGGACGTTATAGGGTTTATCCAATAAGTTACAGCTATTTCTTTCTATGACTTTTAAATCGTGCAGCCATTTCTTTTACACTGACATGTGTAAAAGGAGGCTTTTTACTAACTAGAGGCTTGGGATCGGACTTTGCTGTTATAGGGTTCATTTCAGGTCTTTCATTTCTCGCTGGAAACGAGTGAGGTTGAAAGGCAGCTTTTGGTGGGTATTTCTCCACACTGATATCTGCTTGTGCAGCAGGAGTAGCTTTTCTCTCATCAGCTTGATCTTGCTCAATTTTTCCTATCACTGACTTTACTCTGCCATCCTTTTTGCTATTTACTTCTTTTTTCACAGCAACCACTTTTACTTCTGTTGCTGCCCGATCAGCAGCTTCTTGTGCTGATTGCCTACGGCCTTGACTCTCAGATTCTATCGGCACTGTCAGTTTATTTTTAGCTGATTTTTTTGAGAGTCACCCTTACTATTCTTGGGTTCGTACTCACTTGTTGATCAACATGACCCAGATTTTTAGGCTTTGGAGATTTAGGTTTAGGTTGTTGCTGTTGTTTATTTGCTCTTTTCGCTTCTATATGTTCCTTAGGGACTGTTGCGCAAATTGACTCTTTTTCTTGGTAATTAGATATTTTTTTATCAGATTCTTCATCTGATAAACTTCCATATCCCGAATCATCAAAAGATATAATCTCTGGTTTTGATTTAAAGCGCACCTTCTTCTTCTCAGTAGTAGCAACCTTTTTCTGAGGCTAAGGTTTAAGCTCATTCGGAGCAGTCGGAGGTGGCGGAGGAGCTGATCGTTTTACTTTCTTCCTGCAATTACTAGTAGATTCTTTTTTTTGGCTGCTCTTCTTTCCTTTGCTTTGATGTTATTGCGCTCTCCAAGTTTACTTCATACGATTTATGTTCCTCTTTTTCACTCCGCCTTGAATCTAAAATTTCTTTCAAGATGATACCACATCCTTCTTTCAAGACAATATCGAGTCCTTCTTTTACGCAATTAATTCTCCCAAAAACATTTGTATATTTTGCTGCTTTTTTTATAGTAAAACTCTGCAATCTATCTTGAGCAAAATTTCTTATGTTGTCATTCTTAATCGGAACATCTTTCCCTAGCCATATTCTCTTTAATATTCCAAAAGGCTAATGGCTTTTTATCCACCGGCTCTACATAATTATTCAAGTCAGTACATATAACAAACTTAGCTACATCTTCTGCCTGCTTGTAAAACCCCTCAGAGCTTGGGATAAATCTCTTACCGTTTTGCCATATTGCTCATCAATTTGTTTTGTGTCTTTCAGCTTTGTAACTTGTATCAAAGAATTGAGATTCTCGTTATAATTGCCACTCTTAAATAGATTATCTATATTAATTATTACTCTATATTTATTGAAATATAGACCTAAAAAGTTAAAGTTTAGTAAGTTATCTATAAATCCTCATAGCTAACTTAAAGTGAGATAAGAGAAATTTACTACTTCCTATATAAAGGGTTTAATGTTACCATCTTGATGGCCTATCTGAATTTATTGAATGAACATTAAAATAAAAAATTTAGTTCATGTTTTTTCTAAATTGCCAAGTTTAGGGCCATCATCATCACGCAGGTTAGTTATATATTTACTCCAAAATAAAGAAAAAGTTATGCTACCACTTGCATCTTTAATCAAAAAGCTGGCAGATCTTATAATAGAGTGTAAGGTCTGTGGAAATCTAGATACTAAATCACCGTGTTCTATTTGTACTGATCCAAAACGTGACACCAAATTACTGTGCGTAGTAGAAGAATTAGGTGATTTATGGGCGTTTGAAAAAGGTAGTATATATTCAGGTATGTATCACGTTTTAGGTGGTAAGTTGTCTGCAATAAACGGCGTAGGTCCAAAAGAACTTAACCTTGGTACTATCCCTAAAAGAGTTGCAGAGTATAAAATTGAAGAGATTATTATCGCAATTAATCCAACATTAGAGGGTCAGGTTACCGTGCAGTATATAATTGAATTGCTAAAAAACTTGGATGTGAAAATATCACGCCTTGCTTGCGGCATACCAATGGGTGGAGAAATCGACTACCTAGATGAAGGAACGCTAAGAGCTGCCCTTGCTTCAAGACAGGAATACGAACTGAACATAAAATAGTATATGTGCTTAAAAAAACTTATATTACTGATAACTTTCAGAAAAAAAGAAGCAGTGTCACCACCTAAAGCGGTAGCTTGGGAAAGCGACTGCCTAAACTATCAGCAATTCTCAAGCAAATTCAATACTATAATTAAAACAATTGATCAGTCTTTTACAATGATATCTTTAGAAGGATATAACGGATGGAGCAAGACATTTTTTCTAGAAGAGTGGATAAAAGAGTTAAAGCAACAAGACGAAATTGTAGCTTATTATAGCGCATGGGATATCAACGTATTGGATCAATCGCTGCCTTCTTTTTAAGTTTACTATTTGAGGATTTATTTGCATCACATGAAGTGAGAAGAGGCATTATACGAAGGTTTAAGGACGTGAACCGAGAGCTGTTTTCTTTAAACACACTGGCAAGCTAATTAGTAAATCTCCACTCGCTATGCTTTCTGTGTTTCTCGATGCTGCAAAAGAGGCTGACAAAAAAGATATTGGTTGTATACTGAGAGAGCTGAGTATTCTTCAAAGAAGAAAAGAAAACTTGAAGACTTTAAAACACAGTTAGCAAGAGTAGTTAATAGAATTAGAGAAGACAAAAACATCTATATAATGGTGAATGATCTTGATATATGCCGTCTTAAATGCATCATTGATTTTCTGAAATCTATAAAATATATGCTTGATATAGATGGGCTCGTCTTTATCATTTCTGTCAGTAGAGATAAGAGTAATGTATATAAAGCTATTAGCACAGTACTCGGATCAAATTTTGACTAAAAGTCTTTTACTGACCTCTCCTTGCACTTGCCAAGACACCCGATAAAAAAATTTATACAGAACTATTTAAAAATATAAAATTACCGAAAAAATCACAAAGTTTAATTATAAGTAGTTTCATACTTTATGCGGAAAGTCTATCACTATCGTTAGAAACAGTAGAATACTGTACAAAGAAAATAAAACTGTGTCTTCTGAATTACACAAAGGAAGAATTATCTGCTCCGAATTTGTTTTCATTTTTGGTAATATTACAATCCATAGATATTGATGCATATGAGGAGCTGGCTTCTTTATACCAAAAGGGATTAGAAAAAATTGAAAATGAATATAAGCCTGCAATTTTGAACTGTATAAATGGCCAAGAAGAATGGGAAAAACTTAGAATTTCTCTTAATGCTGCTTTCGCAGACAAAAAATCAGATATTGTAAGCAAGTAAGAAATATTCTGTTTTGAAAACATCCCTGTCTTGATGCACAAAGCAGGGGTCACAATTTTAACCGAGGAACCTATTTGCTAGTTCCTTCACATTAACTTTATATGCCTCTGATAAAGGCCCTTGTTCATGTGAAGCTTCAGGTCTAACGCCTTTTTTTGTCGTTACCTCTAGTAATAGAACAAACTGCAGTATCAGCCTTTATATACTTAATCTTGGATCTGATTGAAACCCATGATTTCTCTTTGTTTTTGTTTCAAGCTCACTGCCATCGTGTGTAACCTACACCTTTCTATAGCTGAATAAGGTTTAGTACCAGTAGTTATACTGCCATATATGTCGGCTTTGTTGCATAACAGTGGGTGAACATTTAATCTTTCTGGACTAAAACGCTTTTTACCTTGACAGATTGTATTTCTGTCAAGTGGATCATAAGTTTTTTTGTTAGTCTCAACCTTTTGATTTATCTTGCTGCTTAGGAGAAAAACCAGGACTTTCTTTCTCTTCCTTGCTTAATGTTTTAAGGAGCTGTATAGTTTCTAGTTCGTCAGTTGCTTGATGCAAATCAGAACTTTCCTGATGGTTATTCTGCTCAAATGTGTTATCAAATGCATTAACATTCTCATACACTGGCACAGTTTTCCTCGTTGTCTTAAAAGGGTTTGACTCTTTGCATCATGTATTCAATCAAAGTATGCTGACTTTCAGTAACATTATCCGAAATAATATGATACTCCGGGTTCACAAAAGTAACTTTCTCCTTCTTCACAGCATTAGGCTCTCAAGCAGCAGAATTAGTTTCTTTCTTTAGATTTAGTTCATTAAGTCCGCTCCTAACTTTATTTTTTCTTGCTGTGGTATGAATAACACACGGAAGTTCTACTTCATACTTAAATTTCTTGTCAAATATTGACTCATTAGATGAAGAATCTACTTGAAGCGTGCCGTTCAAAAATTTTGCTTTTGAAGCAGCAAAAGAAATACTACGTTGTTGTATTTTATATTGGTTATATTTTTACCTCTAAAATTATCAACTAATATGATTATAAATTTAGAGATATTGATTTTATAGTAACAGTGCTGGCAGACAAATATCTACACAAACTCAAGGTAACCTTACCCAGTAAACAAGTTTCCCGGTAACCAGATTAGCCCTGGTTTTGACATGGCCTTTCGACACTTCCTCAGTGGTTTATTTTCATTCGCCTCTATTTCACATATGACGCACAATTGCATCTTTTCCATAACGTTCACTATCTTGGCTCTTAACCTAAGCAGCTTATGGATATTTGAAGCTTGCTCTTGTAAATCGGTTCCGAGGAGCCCACCCTCATCTATTGTGCAGCTTCAGCTTGCCGCTTCTACGGTACACTCATTCCAGTAGCCTTTTTTGTCATCCCAATACTTGATGCTGGGATTCTTGGTACTACTTTAGTAATAGATATTAAGAAATTTACCAAATAAGAAAAAAGGCAAAAGAAACCCCGAGTGGCAAGTTTTGACTCTATAATACTTTAAAATTGGCGTTAT
>NZ_JACZHU010000020.1:0-14250 GCF_020278605.1 Wolbachia endosymbiont of Mansonella perstans
TAGCATGAGTAGTATTATAGAGAAATTTAGGACTCGTAATTTATTTATACCGCCGAATGCCATAGAAATAGAAAATTCAAATATGAGTATAAAAGAAGTAGCGAAGAAATAACAAACCAGATGTACAGACTTAGTCAAATCGGTAGAGTTTATGCAAAAGGGTAATTATAATAATTTCATATACTGAGGCTCGTTTAAATATAGAGCGTTGGCCCCATTTAATTTTTGTTTATTTTCTAGCCTATAACGGGCCAATAGTCCTGCATGGCTAGCATTTAACTCTGGTAAATTGCAATCCACATATGTAATGCAGTTATTGTCTGTTGTTCCAGTACCTATCACACACTGGGATCCGGCAGCCGCAACTGGCTCTGACAGCGGCAATAAATTGAAATCAAATAACTGAGTATAAAACCCTTGAGCATTTTTGATTATAGCTCTGATATTTTTTTTACTGTTTGCACAAAGCAAGGATATTGCATACGCCTGCACTTCCAGTGCATTAACTCCGTACAACGGCTTATTCGTAGCAAGATTTATGCCTCTTGCAGCCGATATACCAACTCTAATTCCAGTAAAACTTCCTGGTCCAATCACTACAACTAAATGGCCTATTTTATCGTAGCTGTAATTGTGCTTATTGAACAGAGTGTTCAAAATTTGAAAAAATGTTTCTGCGTGACTATTACTGGTGGAATTGCGCTCTACAAAACAATTGCCATCATGGTCAATTATTGCTATTGAGCTACCAGCACCTACAGTATCAATCGCTAAAATGGACATTACCTAAGCTTATCATAGAGTTTTATAAACATTATAGTAAAAGCACCATTACCCATAACATTTGCTGAAGTTATTATTGGATCAAACACTACATATAATGCCGCAATTAACGAGAGCATTTCTGGAGAGAATTTAAAATACCTTTCAAGAACAGGCAGCACTACTACAATTCCTCCTGCCGGAGCTGCAGCGATAGCAAACTTAAATAACAAAAAATAAAGAAGGAAAGTTACATAGTCTGTCGTGGATAATGCATAACCGGAAGTTATTACCACCGATAATATTATAATAAAAAAGCAATCACCTACTAAATGAAAGCCGGAAGTCATTATTATAACAGACGATGCTACATCAGGTTGTTTTACATTTTTTTTACTCCCTTCAAGAGTAAGTGGCATAGTTGCACTGCTAGATATTGTACTCATTGCAGTAATAAATGCTGGTATCATATTGCTTATACTAGTTATCCAGTTTGTAATCTTAAACGAATTTGCTGCTCCGTATAAGAGAAAAACATAAAAGTAAGTTACAGATATTATAATAACAAAAATTATTGAGCAATCTTTGAATATTATAGATAGAACCTGATCATGTTGCATTTTTAAAGCAAGCCCAAGTACGAATACTGGAATAACTGGCATCAAAAAGACTTTTAGAACAAACGAAGTTAAGCCCGACATTTTGCGCGAGAGCTCTTTACTCTTTTTGGGCAGCAGAACAGACACTATTAAGCTGGATATAAATTCATAAGCAAGAGCATGAAAGTTAGAAAGGAGTAGCGGCAGCTTAAACGACCACAAAGGAGCAATTGTTTCTTCATATGTTATATCTTGTATTGAATAAGTGTTTTGCACGAGAAAATGACCAATCGAATAAGCAATTAAACTTGAAACTAGATTCGATAAGAAAATCATTATGGCAAGTAATAGTATAAACTTTATAGCCGACAGCTTAAAATCGTTAATACTGCTGAAGATTAACGTAAAGACAATATAAAGGCATTGTAAATAGCAAAATTTCTTTGATACTTAAGCTCACTGAACACAAAAAGATTTTTGCTTCTATTGGAACTAAATAACCAAAAAATACAACTGAAGCAATAATAGTGAGTAAGATTAGCAGTTATAGCATATTTTAATATAGCAATATTACATGGAAATAATGCAGTGAGTTATTTTTCAAGTAAAACAAAACTACCTAAACTGCTGTAATGCATTTATCAAAAACTCAACTTCAACCCAGCCAATAATATGTAACCTAAGTTGTTTTTGGACTCTTCGATGGGCTCTTCGGCATTAAATTTTACAATATTGAAATAGTATGAAGTGCCTATGATAAAGAGAGCTTTCAAGACCTAAAGCATATGATGTAATTTGTTTATATCTTCGCCTACAATATTCCGACCATTACTAAAATATGTTAAGCTCAATTTGTGAGAATCAGATCGGTAAGCGACACCTGCATCCGTATAATACGTATTAGTCGTTTCAGGACTATATATCTTGCCCGATTTACCACCATTACCATGTGAGAAAATGCAGTTAAGATCGAAAAGTTTCAGGTTTAAACCAAAATTCCAGTGTAGTAACTGGTTACAGCACCCATAACTTTCAGAGGTTCCATCTGAGCAATCGGTTGAATTTTCCCTTGCAAATTCACCAGTTAAAGCAGCAATAAAATTTATATCGTCCGACAAACTATTTTTATAGGAAAAGCCAGCAGCAACTAGATTGCTATAATACAAGTTATTCTTCCCTGGAACATAACTAAGCCAAAGTTAAAAGTTATAAATCTCAGGGGAGGTATAGCTTATTTCTGGTTGCTTTAATTTCATCTCTAGTCCATCATAATTATTATAAATATTGGGTTTAACTCAAAAAAGACTTTGTCTTTATCGTACCCAATACCAATGCCCTTCTTTTCATCGTTAAGGAGATTTATATAGTTTACCCAACAACCATTTACTCTTCCAGCAGCCATGTAAATTTTGAAGTATTGATCAGCATACTTTGACTGACTAAACTTCTTTTTCCATACTCAATTGACTAATCCCCCGGTTTTTTATGATAAAATACTATTCTTTCATGCCTAGTTTTTCTATGTCTAACGCCTTTAGGTTTGCGATACCAGAAACTCCTGCCTTAATTAAACCTCATTTGAGTATTTGGATAAACTTGCTGTAAATTTAAAGAAAGCGCAAGTATGAATAACTTAAAATCTTGTCTTTAGGCCTAATATTGAAAGAATCTTTGTTAAAAGCGTAGCCAAACCTCAAATCTATTTTCCGTCCAGTTCTGAATAAAATATTCCCTTATCCAAAATTACCCTAGCGTTAGCACCATTTTGCGAGAATAATAACGAAAGCAGTGCTACCATGCAACATCTCAACTTCATAAATAAACTTAAATTTTTATAAAAGTTTAAGTTTAAATCCAATATAGGCAAAAGAAACTTTTTTACATAAAATATCAGATTTTATACTGTGTAGCTAGTTTTTGAGCTATACTTCCATAAATTACTGATACACGGGGTAGTTTTTGTTTTAATAGCTGCTTATTGATAGCAGAATGTATACGATCAATTACTTTAGGTGTGTCTTCTGTATTACAGTTAAATAAAATAAAGAGCACTTTATTTTCGCCAATATACCCTAAAAAGTCATCACTACGGCAATTTTTGTGAAAGTGCTCTATAACAACTTTCAGTGCGTCGTTCGTCTCCTCACAGTTACTATCGAAATCAATAACTCCCACAGCTATACTAATTTGATGTCGCAGAGCAAAATTTGATATAGCACGCAGCTCTAGAATAGAGGACTCATTGTCTGGTATATCAAATAAGTCATGGTTTTTGTACTTTTTACCCATTAGATATTCATCCCTAAATATTCCTAGCTTATGAAGTAGGCTGATGTTGCGTATCAACAGCTCATAATTAATCTTGTCATTAGTGAATTGCATGGTGCGGAAAACCTTCACTTTTGTCTTGATATCCTCTCCTCTAGAGTCAATTAAAGAAAAACCTATTACTTTAGGCAATATGTCAAGTAAATCATATCCATCCTCGGCATACTCTAAATAATTTCTCACATCTTCAGCTACTCTTGCACTTAAAATATTGATTAATGGCTTATTGAGTAAACTCTCTTTCCCATATTTTAACAAATTCCTTGCAGCCTGATTGAGCCCTGAAATTAATACAGTTTTTCTCCTATTATCCTGACAAACAGATATCACAGCATCATCTTTCCTTCTTGCAGTTATAAAATCTTCCATGCTTTCATTCTATACAGCATATTTAATAAGTATAATCAGATTATATTAAAACTTATTTATCTTTAATATTCTTAATCAGATATAACAGAAGTAGCTTAACGCTATGGTGCCTGTAGCTAGTTGCTTTTAGGTGGTAATAAAGGTGGAATAGCTTTTGTCACTTCAGTGCATGACACACAACTATACGAACATTGTAATTCAAGCCTATCAGGAGGATATCATTCAAGTAGCCCTTTTTTTCATCATCCCTTTCTTGCTATCCCAGTGCCTCCTTCTACTGTCATATCATCACCCTCTTTTTGTCATCTCAGCGCGTGGACGCTAGGATCCATAGCCCTTCTGTCCGATAGCTATATGCTGTTGGTATCCAGTTATTACAAGACCATCCTTTGTCTTGTTTTGATTATTATAAGAAGGGTATATAAAGAGTTAATGGAGCATTGTTCCATTAACCAGCTGCTACGAGTCTATTATGGCAGGGAAAAGTCTTTATGTGACTCAACCTTTACTTGTCCAAGGAAGGGTTCTCGTATTTACCTTCCACTTGCTTAGTCTTAGAAGGATTTTCACACTTACTTTTCACTTCTTCAAAAAAACTTGATTGAACAAAAGCATACCCTACTAAGTTAGCAGCGTAGTATTGAACACTACCTAAAACCGCGGAGTTAATTCGTTCTAGCATTCTCGAAGGATAGTAAAGTAAAGAGAAACGTCGTTGTTTGATCGGAATTCCCTTTCATCTGTTCTATAAATAACTTCATGATAACCATCTATTTTATGAACGGCATATCCTTCCGGCACTGATACTTTCAATTATGCACCCAAGTGGCATAACCAAACTAACCAGGCGATACTGCTGGCACTGGATCTTGCCTATGTTGAGTTGCTCTTAGTTGTTTCCTGAAGAGCGTCATTGCAGATCTTACTAGCAGTAAGATTAAAAACCCCGGATCACTGAAAGTTGCAACACAAATATCTTCAGCCCCTTCTGTTTTGTTGAAACATAAAGCAGCTATTCTAGCAACATCCCCCCATACTATGACCTGTGAGATTAATTTTAAAATCTTTAATTCCTAACCCTTGCTCTTCAGCATGAGATTTAAAAATACCATAAAGATTAGGCAATGAATCTGTAAATGCGTTGTAAAAGCCATAATGAATTCTTACACCTTCAGATAAAAGCTCTGAGGCAGTAAAAATGCATTTGCATCAGTTATTATGTCATCAAAGTCTTTAGTACCACGATAGGCTATAGTTATTTCCCTATCTTTTGCAAAAACAAAACCAGCACACTTTCTACTACTGTAATAAAATGAAATAGTACTATAACCCTCCTTAATAAATTCAGCTTTAGTTTTATACCCT
The DNA here is from genome assembly GCF_020278605.1 of Wolbachia endosymbiont of Mansonella perstans. Lineage (NCBI taxonomy): Bacteria > Pseudomonadati > Pseudomonadota > Alphaproteobacteria > Rickettsiales > Anaplasmataceae > Wolbachia > Wolbachia endosymbiont of Mansonella perstans. The sequence goes on from NZ_JACZHU010000020.1 coordinate 5,424, forward strand.
CCGTTAGATAATATCGGGTCGTTATTACCATAGGTCATCTTAGAGAAAGTGCACATCTCCAATAATTTCCCTTTATTAAACCTGCAATTTCTGCATCACTCTCACCTGTTTGATCAGGCAAAGAATGTACTTCTTTGGGTTACGAGGATTTATAAATTCATAATCTTCAAAGATCTCAAATTCATTGTCATATTCTTCTACCCTATTATCGTTGCCTGGTACTGAACTTACGTTGCTTGTACTGGTGTTTGTGATACCAAACCAATTGCATAAGAAATTAAAATCCATATAAAACACCTCAATTTATCATAGCTTTATTAACTATACTAATAAATCTATACTGTTGTCAATAGTTATTTTAATATTTTAATAAATATTGAAATATCTTATAAAGTCTTTTTATTGTTAACTATATTTATTATTTTATCATGGAAAAATTTTACTTCCGCAGAGTAAATAATAGAGTTACAATGCAGGTAACAGGTAAAAGATATCAACCTCTGTGCTAAGTTTTAGTTAATATGCACGCTAGGGGTATTAAATAAAGTTGTTTTTAAGGTGTTGCATTTTACTTTTGTTTCAGCTATAAGGTTGCTTTAAGTTGAACTTTCAACATTTTTGTACTGTTTACGTTTAAGATAATGATTTTGAAATTTTTTGGGGGCACTTCATGAAACAATCTATCTATACTAGAACTACTCTAGCTTCTTTATTGACTTTATGTTCTTTTGGCGGTTTTTCTGCTGACTTTTCTGATGAAAGTATAAAAAAGCAAGAGAGCACAGTAACTTCTGGGAAAATGGAAGTTATGAAAACATCAAATAAAAAACTAAAAGAGAAAATGGACAGGATATGTAATGCTGATCCAAAAAAGAAAGCTGAAGAGCTTAAGAAAAAAGAGGAACTGAAGCTAGCTAGCAAGGAACAAGCAAAACAGGCAAGGGGTTCAAAAGCAAAAACTCTTAATGTTAAGAACTCTAATATAGAAAGTTCAAAAACTAAGAATTCTAAAACTCAGAAAGCTGAAATTGAGGTTAAAGCTGTTAACAAAAACATAGAGGAAAAAGGCAAAGCCAGTCCTGTTGTCCCAGTTGGCGGCGTTGATATTGTTGATACCAACCGAGGAGCAAATGGTTTGAGAATTACTTTCGGTGGTATTATTGATGCCCAAGGTTATGGTAAAGCAGGGACAGATAGCGAAGATTATAAAAGCTATAACATTAAGACAGGCAAGTCTGTTAATTATTATAATGCTTCTGAAGAACAAATAAAAGGAGCGAATTCATTATTTCCTGGAGGAATAGGAAACATCGGTGATTATAGCGAAAACATGGGTATGATTGCAGATGCAATATTGCACTTAAGAGCTGAAAACAAAAATGAAGATTTGGGTCTTCTCTATGGCGGTGATGTGCAATTCCACGTTCCGGTTACTGAAGGCAAAGCAGCTTCACAAGGTGTGAATGCGGCAAGAGGAAGAAGTGCACATGTGTTTTTGAATTCAAAATATGGTGACTTAAAACTTGGCTATCAGTTTGGTCCTGAGGCTCTAATGAGAGTTGATGCGACAAGAATTGCAACTGTTGACGGAGCTGCAGATAGTGAATGGTTTAGAAAAATGAACTTAGAAGGAAGCGCTGCAACGTTTCCATTTTATGTAACACCACGTCTTTATACTGAAAGCTTCTCAAGTGAAAGCGAAAGGCTCTCTTTCCGCATGGCTGGAAAGTACAACAAAGGTGTTATGACTACACTACCGTTTAGAATCGCTTACTACTCACCAAGCTATATGGGTGCAAGGTTTGGCATTAGCTACTCACCTCGCTATAAGAGTAGTCTGTTTAGTGTTAGTGAAGGATCTAGCGCTATCGACTTTGATTCAGGCATTGAGAACGTTGCTGATGAATTCATAAAAGCTGGTAATCTTTCTTATGCAGGAAGAGAAGATTTAACAGATGCTATAAAAGCAGTAGTTGATCCTGCAGTAGTTAATGCCACGGGTGCAACTGTTGCTGAAAAATGGACTGCAATTGATAAAGCTGCTACAGACTTATTTAATAACATAAAACAACCTGATGCTGGTAGTGTTACTACTGAAATAGCTAAGAACAAGGCTGTTAGAGGAATGGTGTCAGGACTTACCATTGACCCTACAGATGTGGGTACAATTAGTGCATTAGCAGCCACTGATAGAAGGTATGCTAATAAAGATACTTTTAGAACTGCTTTAGTAAATAAAATTGGTGATGACTATTTCAAAAACCCTGATACAGGAAAAGAAGACCTTAAAGGAGCAAGAGCAGCAGTAAATGCTGTAATAAAAGAAGCGGTGGAAGGTTTAATATCAGACTCAAATAAGGACAGGGTAAATACTAAGAAAAGACAAGATATAAAAAATAGAGTAAAAGAAATATACGGTAATGCTATTTTACTTGATGCCATAAAAAATGGTCCTCATGGTAACTCAGCTATCAAGCACGTTGGTCCAGATTATGAGCATATAATAAGCGCTGGGGCATCATATGAATATGACTTTAGTCAGCATAATATAAAAGTCAAAACTTCTGCGGTTGGTGAATATGGTCACGCAAAAAAACCGGATAGCGCCAAGTATGCTTATAAGGAATTTGTAGAATATAATGATCTGATGGGTGTTAACTTTGGCATCAGCGCTGACTACAAGATTAATGAAGATCAAGGCATAAAACTTGCTACCTCCTTTGCATGTTTGGGCAAATCTGGTCAACCAAAGGCTATTAAAGAGCTGAAGGGGACTAGCTATGATAAACTCTCTGATACTGACAAAAGAATGGAAGGGCTAGGAGCTCGGTTTGATGGAGATGATAAAAACACCATGCATTGGACTGCAGGTGCTGGTTATCAATATGAGAGCTTCTATACGAGCTTAACATACTTTGGTAGTAAAATGAGTGATGGAGGTAAGCTCCATGATATTGCACTTGGTGTTCAGTACGACCTCTCTCCTGCTTCCAGTAAGAGCAAATTTGTTCCTTATGCAGCCCTTCATTACTTTATTGCTGATGAGAAGCAAGTCGACAGTTATAAGATTACAAAGAAGGGTAGTGATGAAGTAGTACCTTATAACAAAGGAGTTCTCTTCCTCACTGGCATGAAGTTTTCTTTCTAGTTGGCAATAATACATGCCACGGTTGTGGTGTGTACCTTGTCTGTTAGTGTTTGTTTATTGATCAGATGAACATAAGGCATTATTTCAGTGTGTAACAAATTCTATGGAAACTTGTTTTAATTCACACAACAAGTAATGTCATCCCAGTGCGTGATGCACGGCTAGTATAAACGTTTGTTTTAATTCACATAACAGGTGGTGTCATCCCAGTGTGCCCCGACACTGGGATCCAGCATTTCCATAATCATTAAAAACGTCGTATTTTAACATAAAACAGCTACTTTTATACTCACCAACTAATAAAATTCCCAGATGCCAGTGTCACGTACTAGAATGACACCTTATCGGATAATGGGTAAAACTGGAATAATCGCTTATCTATCTGCCGTTTTTAAATTCAATCAATTGAATAGAAGGCAACTATGCAAACCACGTTAAAAAACCATTTAGTTGGAGAGTTACTTACCATTGCTTACATGCTGGAAATTAATGCTTGCAGATGGAAAAGTGAGGGATTCACTGATTACGATGAGGATTTGAGTATCGATAATATACTCTATAAGCTTCAAGTAGATTTACAGCTAGTAGCATAATATTAAACAGCGACTTAAAGACTGATAATCTGGAAATTGAGGGAATATTAAATAGCGATGACATTAAAGAAGAAGAGGTCTTGTCAGGAAAGTACGACTTTGCAAACATTGAGATATTTCTCATGAACTACAAGGATTTGAGCCAGGGAAGGGTGAATATATATTCAGGGATTTTTAACAAAATAACATTAAATAGTGGGAGGTTTATCGTTGAAATTAGAGGGCTCGCGGCAAAGCTTGAGAGGAGCATAGCAAAATTATATTCCCTTGTGTGCAAAGCACAATTTTGCGATGGTAGGTGTAAAGCCGATGCTAAAAAGCTCAGTAGAATAAGCACAATTACTAAAGTAATAGACACAAGAAGATTCGAAGACACTAATTTTGTCGAGAACGATGGATATTATAAGCACGGATTAGTAAAATTCTCTGATTCAGCAACACACTCAGCATTTGAAGCTATAGTGAAGGAACACAGAAATAAAGTAGTTACATTGTTTACTTCGCCTCCATATCAAATTTCTGCTGGAGATAAATATTTAATATTCGTAGGTTGCGATAAAACATTTTCAACTTGTAAAAACAAATTCTACAATATTATAAATTTCCGTGGTGAACCATATGTACCTGGTTTTGAATTTGCTTGGCAGCACAGTTTTCAATATCATAAGTAGTGTGGAAAGGTGGCTGAGTGGTCTAAAGCACACGCTTGGAAAGCGTGCACATATGAAAATATGTCGGGGGTTCGAATCCCCCCTTTTCCGTGTCGTATGCATGCGAGAACAAAAACATGAAAAACATAATGCTAATTGGTGGTGGAGTTGGAAATGCAGTATTGTTTTCAATAGGAAAAGCTTGTCTTGAAAATAATAATAGAGTTTTATACTTTGCTGGCTATAGGAAATTAAATGATGTATTTAAACAAGCACTGATAGAGCGTGCATCAAGTACAGTGGTTTGGGCATGTGAAGAAGGATTGATAGAAACAAACAGGGATCAAGACAAATCTTTTCATGGTAATGTAGTTGGCGCAATAATCTCTTATCAAAGGGGAATATTAGGCGATACCACGATTAATTTAGACGCTATAGACAAAATTATTACTATCGGTTCTGATAAAATGATGAAGGCCGTAAATGAAGCGAGAAAAAAGATTTTAAGGCCATATTTGAAATCTAGCCACATGGCAATATCGTCAGTTAATTCGCCTATGCAGTGCATGATGAAAGAAATCTGCGCTCAGTGTGTGCAGCGGCATATAAATACGAAAACAGGAGAAGAGAATTATGTGTATAGTTGCAGCAATCAAGACCAGGATATGGAGTTTGTTGACTTTGATTTTCTAAGTGAGCGCTTGAAACAAAACAGTTTACAAGAAAAGCTCACTGCAAAATGGATAGACTATGTTCAAAAACATTAAACAACAAAAAGAGGAAATAAGAGAGCAATATAGGGCTATAAGAAAAAATATTGATAAGAACTATTCCAGTTATGCAACAAATTCTCTTGTTAATCTTTTCAATCAGAGCTTAAATTGCATTAGAGGCAAAATAATTGCAGCTTATATTCCAATTGATGGGGAAATAAATGTTGTACCCTTGATGCATAACTTGCTCGATTTAGGTTATAGAGTGGCAATTCCTGATGAAAACAAGCTGCTGAGGTTTAAAGAATGGAAAAAAACAGGTAAAAATATAGTTCCCGATACGATTATCACTCCAGTTATTGCTTTTGATAATCATCTTAATAGATTGGGTTTTGGTGGTGGTTGGTATGATGCGGCAATAAAAGAACTCCGGCCACTTGGCAAAATATTTATAGGTGTAGCTTATGAAAAACAATATTGTGGAAATCTGCTAATAGAAGAGCACGACCAAAAATTAGATATTACAATCACCGAGACACGTGTTAGGTGTAGGTAGTGGCTCTTCTAAAATCTTCAAAATATCAGTTGCACAGTAAACCCTATCTCCCTTTCCCTCAAAAGTTTGTGAAACAATGTTTAAATCTTCAAGCTTCATGACTGCCCTTTGGGTTGTATAAATGCAACGCTAGGTTTTCAACTATTCTCTTTATAGTAAAGTAAGGGTTTACAGCTAAATATCTTATAATATCACTCGCAACTCTTTCGGTTTTAGGACTTTGCTAACTCGTAATTAAATTGTTAATTTGTTCTACCCTCGATAATACGTCCAACGATTGCAACGCTACACTATTTAAGAAATAAAAGAACCAATCATGCCACGTACCTTTGCTGCTTATATTGTAAAGTTGTATATATTATTCACTTTGTGTAGTTTCGAAGAATGCGCTTAAATATAACAAAAGGCGATGATAATAACTTTCTTTCGATAAGGAGTAATGTTATGAGTAGACGTCCAATATGCCCATTGCCTTCCAAGAACTGGTGAATTGCCTCAAATTGATAATGGCATAAAGCTATGCGTATGAGTAGGAGTGTGTCCTATTATGTAGAAACTTTTCAAAAGAGTGCAGACAATCTATCAACCCACCTGGTGTTGGTGGAGCGTATTTTGCTGAGTTTATTGTATACCCTAGAACTCCAATCCAGTTCTGCACAAGGTGAAATTTCCCTAGAGTTGCATGAGAACTCTTACACCTTGTATAAGCTTTCCGTGAATTTCTTAATCAACTGAAGCAACAGTGGAAAGGACTGTAAACGTTTGAGTCCATAATTAAGCGCTGATATATAATTGTGCACTTCTTGTAAATCATCGGGGTTGCGATCTACATTAGCACCTGCTTTTCTTGGAGCCAAAACTTTCACCGAGAATTGCTTAGGTCCCCTCGATTCTACTTGAAAGGACTGCTTCACGTGCTATAAAGGGTCGTATGAGGAAATGAGGATTAGGCAATTGAGCTCTTTCCCTGGAATAGCATACCCAAAATATGATCTTCTCTAGAGAGACTATCGGCTACATCACTGTCCCATCCAAATTTTGGTGGCAAAGGATTGGATATAAATACCTGATAACCAGCGAGTGCATTAACGACCTTACCTGATGGTGATTTAATATCTATCTATTCAGCTCCAACATACCATTTTTTATGGTATATATTATTTTCAAAAAAGTCAAAAACGAAAATAAAGCTTATCTTAACGGTGATAGATTTCTTGCATTATGGTAAGAAATCTCAAAAGCAAGCTATGAAAGAGATCTAATGATGTGGTAGATGTCATTTAAGTAGCTTGACACTAGAACCCAGTTTTCTTTACAATCCCCTTCGTGAAAGAAAAAAAATGCTTATTTGTAACTATAGCCGGTTTACCAAATGCTGGGAAGTCTACTCTGATTAACAGCATTATAGGCAAGAAGATTGCAATTGTTACTCCCAAAGTGCAGACAACGAGGACACAAATAAGGGGTATTGCAATATGCAATGACACACAAATTATTTTTACTGATTCTCCGGGAATATTTTCGGCAGAAACGAAACTTGAGAAAACTCTAGTCAAATCTGCATGGTCAGCAATCAAGGGTGATGACATTACTTTGTTGTTGGTTGATACGAGCAATTATTTAAAAAATATAGAGAGAATCAGAACTATATTTGTGCAGCTGCAGCGCACAAAAGGCAGATGCATTTTGGTTATCAATAAGATTGATCTGATGAAAAAACCTGAGTTAAAGATGGCGTATGAACATCTGAATTTACTTTATAGGTTTGAAAGGATTTTTACAATATCGGCGTTAAGGAGCGATGGACTTCCTGATTTGATCAGTTATTTATCTGAAGTTGCACCAGTGAGTCCTTGGTTTTATAGAAAAGGTCAAATAACCGATTCCTCGACGAATTTCTTATCAGCGGAAATTACGAGAGAAAAATTATTCTTGAATTTACGTGAAGAATTGCCATATTCTATAGCTGTCATAACTGAACAAATTCAGGAGAAAAAAGATAAGAGTTTAATCATAAAACAGGTCATATTTGTGCTGAGGGATAGCCATAAGAAAATAGTACTAGGAAAAGATGGCAGTAATATTAAAAAAATTTGCATCGAGTCACGTGTTGAGCTGGAGAAGTTATTCGAGTGTAAAGTTCACCTGTTCTTATTCGTGAAAGTGCGGTATTGGACTGACCGCCCTGAGGAGTATATAAGCGATGCTTAATTCTTTATTGGTATTTGATATTGAGACTATACCAGATATAAACTCCTGCAAAAATTTATTCAATACCCTTGATAATAGTAGTGTAGAAGAGAAAAGGGACGCGTTAACAAAATATTACCTCGAGATAACAAACGGACAAAACCCTTTTCTTCGTCAGCCTTTCCACCAAATTATAGTTATCAGTTTTTTACTCTGCAATATAAGTTGCAGAAATGGTTACGAGGTGTTCACACTACAGGAAATTAGGTCTGGCGGTACACTAAATTCTAGTGAAAAAGAGCTAGTGAAGGGGTTTTTCAATTATATGTCAGAAAAAAGGCCAAGGTTAGTCTCATTTAATGGACGTACTTTTGATATACCAGTGTTGAAGTACCGTGCTATGGTTCATGGCATTCAAGCAGAATATTTTCATAAAGCTGGTGATAAGTGGAATAGCTATAATCAAAGATACAGTAGTGATTGGCATTGCGATTTACTTGAATCCCTTTCTGATTTTGGAGCCTCCGCGAGAGTAAAAATGAACGAAGTTTGTGCAGCACTTAATCTCCCTGGTAAAATTGGAGTTGATGGATCGCAAGTCATGGGTTTATACGATAACGGCAAGATGCAAGAGATTCGAGAATACTGTGAAACAGACGTAATTAACACTTATTTGATTTACTTGAGATTTGCGCACCATCAAGGAAGAATCACTACCGAGAGCTACAACAAAAGTGTGGAAGAGTTACTTTTAGAATGCGAAAAAAAAGCACATCTGAAAAATTTTAGAGGAGAATGGGAAATAACTTGTGGCGGAAAGTTTTATATTTGAATCTAGAGGCGTCAAGCACTGGAATTATACCTCTAGTGTTATCCAAGTATCGTCTACTTGGATGACACCCTCCTGGTAGGCTCAAATCATTAATGTTCATATAGCTGCAACCCTATAGGTACCTTCTTTTATTCACTGCAGATAT
>NZ_JACZHU010000021.1:0-13656 GCF_020278605.1 Wolbachia endosymbiont of Mansonella perstans
TACGCTGCTAGTATCTTTACCTTCACTACTATAAGTCCTTATTTTACCTCTCTTGGATTATTATGGAAAGAGCTATAAGCACTATTTACCTGTACAGGGTTGCTGACAAAACTTAGAGGTGAATGATAATGATTATTATAACTTTCCTTATCGCTATCATATTCATTGTTAGCGCTTAAAGATCTGGATAGTTCTCTCTTCTTTCAATGGAACATTATCAGGATCATTAAGAACATCTACCGTTATTGTATATGCTTGATTGAGGTCAATTTGTTTATTGGCGAGTAGACGAATATCTTTTTCCAGTGCTTCTATTTGATTACGGAAAACTTCCCCTTCTTTCTTGTTTTGTATTCGCTCTCCAGACTTTCAATTTTCCGAACTTTATCTGCAATTACTTTTCTCAAATCATTAATCTCTATATCTTGTTCTTTTAACAACTTATAATACTTTTCGCGCGTTTTTCTCTCATTCTTTAGATTGTTTTTCAAATCTTCAATTTCATTCTCTGATTTTCTATTTTACACATATAAAACTTCCCTACTTCTTGACTTTTCTGTTCTAATTTCTGAAGTTTAGCATGCAAGCCTTGCATAGTTTTACAATTTTCACTTATTACTAGTTCTGTGTCTTCATATGTTTGCTGCTCTGCTCTTTTTGATTTTCCCAGCTCATCTTTTAACTTCCTGTTTTGTACGTCAACAAGTTTTAACTTTTCCTCTAGTTCTTTATTTTTCTCTTCCAGTTGATACAGTTCCTTTTGCAATTCCCCTAATTTATTTAGCAACTCTTCCTTTTTTATATTAGCAACTTCTAACCTTTTCTTTAGGTCTTCCTTTTTTTTATACACACTTTCAAGCTCTTGTGCTTTCTCTTGTAGGTTTGGTGATATGTTTGCTAACTCTACATTTTTTGTCTTAATTTAACTTGCAATTTTGCATTTTTTGCCCCTCCTTCCCAAATTCATTTTGTAAATCATTATTATACTTCTCTAACTCCACATTTTTTTGCTTCTTTATTTTTCAAGCTCACTCTGTAAGTCGCTGCTCTTTCCTTTCAACCTCTTGCTCAATTGCTTCAATCTTCTCATTTAATCTCTCTACTTCTTTTCTAGTTTCTCATGTATTTTATTCTTTTCTACTTGTAAATTTTCAATCTTTTTCTCTTGTACTGTAATTGTTTGCTTAGCTTCTTCGGGTTCACGTTGTAAATCATTTCCCTGCTTGTTTAATTCTTTAATTTCTTGCTAAGTTGCAATTGGCCTAGAATCAATTCCCATCTGGGTTACAACCTGTCGCGAATCAACTTCTGTTTGAGTTGATGCATCGTTGTTAGTAGAAAAAAGAGAACTACTGTCAGTGTTATTTTCAAAGTCTTGCTCATCTAATTCCTTGTCTTGATCTATACCCTTATAGATTCACTACCTTGCAGGTTATTATTAGCAACTGGCACAGCACCTGGCAATGGTGCAATCTTATTCTTTTCCAATAATGCTTTTACAGCATCATATATCATATAAGGAAAGACCTTAAGTATACAATTCCTTATTTAGTTCTATTAATTCCCAAAACTTCTTCGATGGTGACTTAAAATTTCTACCATCAAATTTCAGTATTTCAGTAATGCCATCGTTACTTACGTTTATAACCACGGTACACATAAAAGTTCTCTCAGATTTATCTGTTGCAGGCCAAGTGCTCGTCATTTCGTAATACGCACCCTCTTTAAATTCATAATGTCTTTCCTTACCCATTCGAATGGCATGTGTTTTATGTTTCTTATTGCAATAAATCTTCACTTACCGACACTTTTCTCTTGCTGTCAAATATTACTGATTCTCATTGGTTCATTTCTAATCATGGTTAGTAAGGTTAATGTTTAAAATTCTATCATCATCATTAGCTTCTGTATAATAAGCATGAAGCTCTATGCCTTCCCTTTCAAAGTATTCACTTACAGCTTTTTTTGTCTGGTTTGCTAGTTCTATGTAGTGATCCAAGTCTTTCTTATAGCTTTCGCTGAAAGATTTTCTATACACGCTTGCTTAAAATCCTCATCATTCATTAAGTCTCTTAACAGATCGTAAAATTCCCATTCATCCGATAATATTTTCTAAAAACAGTAATGCTGTTTTTTTCTTCTAGTTCTGCTAATATTTCTTTCAACGTCAGGAAATTTGTTGGCATAACATACTCTTTTGCTATATCCTCCTGAGAATAACTAGACTATTAAAGCCTTTTTTATATTAACTTTTGTGATTAAACTTGAGCTTGGCTCTTTCCTTTTTGTTGCATACCGAACTTACCTTACTATATCTACAATACTACTTCAATAACAGCATTATACCTTAAGTTATGTAAGAATTTTCTTGGATATAAGCAACGAACAGACAAAGTCTGTTAAACCTGAAAGAAACTGCACAGTACGAGCTCGCTTAATTGCTGATTTCAGAATTAATATAATTTTTCAACTTGTTGCACAATTTTATAAAAGCAGTCAAAATCTAAGCTTGCACTACCAATTAAAACTCCTGATAAACTTGATATATTCAACAAGTTTTCTATATTTTCTGAACTAACTGAACCGCCATATATAACGTGCTTTTTACCAGTGTAGGATTTTATCACTTCTATTACCTCAGCAATTGCATCATTGCTTGGCACATGTCCTGTACCTATCGCCCACATCGGTTCATATGCTACAGTATATTCACCATGTGTTGGCAAACGGTTTTTGCATTGATATCCTATTGCTTCCTTTGTTTTTTCCCCCTTGTAATCTTTTGCATTTCCACTTACACAAATTATTGGGTGTAAACCCGATTCTATTGCTGTTTCTGATTTAAGTTTTATTTCACTATCTGTTTCGTTGATTCTTTCAGAATGCCCAAGTATCACGTGAGTGCATCCTAATTCTTTCAGCATTTCTGCGCTGATTTCACCTGTGTAAGAACCAGATTTTTTATGATGGCAGTTCTGCGCTCCTATACTAATATTATTGCTTAGTTCTATGTCATCTGGAAATGATGTAAAAGGTGGACAAATCACTAGTCTAGAGGCAATTTCATTGCTCTTGCTGTTAAGCTTGCTTATGAAGTCAAAAAATGAAGATCGTGTTCTATTCATCTTCCAATTTGCTACTATTAAAAAGGACATCAGCTCTTTACTATATTAGGTAAAAGTGCCGGCTGTCGGACTTGAACTGACAACCTACTGATTACAAGTCAGTTGCTCTACCAATTGAGCTAAGCCGGCGTTAAATATGTTAACAATATACAATTATCAATGAATTTTCGTCAACCAATTTTTAAAATTATCAAAATACTCCATAATATAACAATATGGGAAGATTTTTATTGAAGCCAAAAAAGAGCCTAGGGCAAAATTTTATTTTATCGAGTGAGATAACGAAAAAAATAGTCGTTTTAGCTGGTAATCTGAAAGATTTTAACGTTATTGAAATTGGTCCTGGGTATGGTGCATTAACAAGGGAAGTATTGGCACATAATCCAAGATCTCTGCTTGCTATAGAAAAAGATAGCAATCTAGTGAAATACCATAATCAACTGCTGAATGAGCACCAGGGAAGGTATAGAATTGTAGAAGCGAATGCACTGCATGTTGTAGAAGAAAAGCTAATAGAACGCCCAGTCAAAATCATTGCTAATCTACCTTACAATGTCTCGGTAGCATTATTTTTGAAGTGGTTAAACAACATAAAATTTTTTACAAGTTTGACATTGATGTTTCAGAAAGAGGTAGCAGATCGCATTATAGCAAGACCTAGTTCCAAAAACTATGGTTCTCTATCGGTGCTAAGCCAGTTGCTGTGCAATATAAGAAAGGAATTTGACATTGAACCTAAAGAGTTTTTTCCAAGGCCGAAAGTGCATTCTTCAGTAATTACAGTAAATCCTTTACCTACCCAAAGATTTGCAGTAAATTTGGAAACCTTGACAAGATTAACGCACACTGTTTTTGCTCAAAGAAGAAAGATGTTGAGAAATAGCTTGCAAAATATAACAAGCCATGCTGAAACCATTCTTGAAAACTCTAAATTAAATGGTAACGAACGTCCAGAAAACTTAACTATTGAACAATTTTGTTTGCTGGCAAACGTTATACAAAAAGAATTGTTCAATAGTTAAGATAACATATTAAGTCAAGATGTTAAACAATTTAGTAATTTTTGAAATACAGCGCTGATTATAATTAGCCATTCTAGTAAATATTTTGTTAGTATGTTAATATTATAACAGTTTTAATTAGGTAATGCTATGGATAACACAATAACATTTGAACTGCCAGCAAATGAATATAACATTGAGTCTTTTTTCAATCATCGTGAAGGCTATGAATCTACACGGATATGGGGATAAAGTGAGGAAGGATCTGTGTCTTTGCTGGAGTCGTTCTCATGATCCAAACGATATGACTTATTACACAATGCTAACATTTCCTCACTGTGTTGAAGGTAACCTTCAAAAAGATTTGTCTATCAACAAAATTGAATTTGATCACGAAAGTGATGACCCTACTATCAATGTGAAGCTTCAAGCCGAAGCCGAAACAGACATTCAGGCTATCTAAAGATAGTATTAAAAACTGTGGTTTTAAAGTGAAGTGAGTAAAAAGGGCTCTGTAACACAGAGCCTATATCATTTTAACTCTTGACTCTACCTTATAAAATTTATACTTTATTTACTGTTGCAGTCTAAGTTTATAGGGCCGAATATGGCGTTAAATCCGCTAGAACAGTTTAAGATACATACGATAGTAGAATTACCCAAACTATTTGGGCATGATATAAATTTTACCAACTCATCTCTTTTTATGATGATTTCGGTAATATCAATTATATTCTTCTTGCTTTTAGGAGTAAGAAAAGGATCAATAATACCAGGATATTTGCAAGCTGCAGTTGAATATGTATACGATTTTGTTATTTCAATAATAGAAAGTAACGCTGGAAGCAAAGGTTTGGAGCACATTCCTTTAATATTCACAGTATTTATTTTCACTTTGTCGTGCAATTTAGTAGGCGTTCTTCCTTATAGTTTTACAGTCACAAGCCATGTGATAGTTACTTTTGCCCTATCGATGGTAGTTTTTACTTACACGACAGTTGTTGGGTTCAAAGAAAGGGGAGTAAAGTTTTTACGTATATTGTTGCCGGGGGGCACTCCGTTGTCGCTGGCGCCCATGATGGTTTTCATTAAGCTATTTGCCTACTTGGCAAGGCCTATAAGTTTATCAATAAGGCTTGCAGCAAATATGACTGCGGGTCATACGATCATCAAAGTGATAGCGGGGTTTATTATGAATATGCACGTGACTCTAACCCCTATACCGTTTTCATTTATAATTGCATTAATAGGGTTTGAAGTGTTCGTTGCAATTCTACAGGCTTATATATTCACCTCTCTAACATGTGTATATTTATCGGATGCACTAAAGTAATTGACTTTATTTGCAGAACATTTTATAATTAATATCGTAAGGAAATGATTAAAGGTAATATATGGATTTAGTAGCTTTAAAATTTATAGCGATTGGCTTAAGTGTACTTGGTATGCTCGGGGCAGGTCTTGGTGTAGCAAATATATTTTCTACTATGTTAAGTGGGCTTTCAAGAAATCCTGAATCAGAGGATAAAATGAAAAAATATGTTTATACAGGGGCAGCTTTAGTTGAAGCAATGGGGTTATTTGCGTTTCTGCTTGCACTACTATTAATATTTGTTGTTTAACATGCCACAACTTGATGTTTCGACTTACTTTTCTCAGGTTTTTTGGTTTTTAATTCTTTTCTCTTTACTTTTTTTTGTAGTAAGTTGTTTATTTCTGCCAAAGTTAGATGAAATAATAAGCACTAGAAGTAAGAAGGCACTGGATTCTTTTAATAGTTCCGTCCACCTTCTAAAACTTATAGAAAACCAGACTGTTAAATATAACGCGGCTTTAAAAGAAGCTAGAACGCAAGCAAAAAAGGTTATAGATAATGCACTTATCCAGGTAGAAGAAATGAGAGAAAGTGTAAAAGATATATTAGAAGAGGAAGACAAAAAAATAAGCAAACTTGTTGAACAAGAAGTAGCAAGATTCAAATCTGAGTACACTGATGAATTAAAGCGAATAGCTACTGGTATTGCCTTAATTTACTACAGTAAATTGAACAATTCTGAAATTGAAGAGGAGTTTGTTGCTAGCTTGGTATCTAAAGAATTCTAGAGGTTTTTATGTCTATGTCACTGATTGTCGGTCTTGCTTTTTTGGTAGGTTTTATCCTTTCATACAAATTATTAAAGAAGGTGATAAAAAACGCTCTTAACAATAAGCGTAACAAGAGCAAACTTACGAATGAAGAGGTTGAAAAATTCAGAAGAGATATGTTGGAGTATTACAGAGAGTCTTCTGAGAAATACAAAAGATTAGATGCAGAAGTTAATAAAATGATGAATGAAGCTCTTGATAAGGCTAATAGTATCATTAAACACAGTAGACAACAACTGGACCAGATGTTAGATGATGATACCCGTTCTCATTTAAAGAAAGTTACTGACCAAATTGAAAAAAATATTGGAGATTTACAAGCTAATACAGCAAGTATAGCCGCTGATGCTGTAAGAAAAATAATGCAGGAACACAAGGATGATAAGCGCAGCAGCGAGATCATATCTTCACTTTCACGCGATTTAAATAAAAAATTGCATTAGGTTTAATACAATAGCTGCCTATACTTCAAGTTAATGATATAGAAAAAACCAAGCCTGACTCCAGTTTATGCAAAGAGCAAGAAAAGTTTTTTTTACTACAAATTTAATGTAGTTCCTTGGCAAAAATTAAGTAATACTACTTTTTTTATGGTTGAAGATGCGAGTCAAGATATCAACCACTAGATCAAGGCTAACTACGGTGATGGTTGCGTACTAATAGAAGCAGATGGTGAACAGATTTTAGATTTTCTTAACTCGCACTTTGGTATTTCAGAATTTGCAAGCAACTATTTATACCATAAAAGTCCTGATTTTCAGCCAAGAATATTAAACTAAGCTCGATATTTTTTGCTTCTTCCTTTATTATAACTTCAACTTGAACACTAATAGAGAAGTACACATACTTTGTTTTGATGTTAATATTTATAGTTGTATGTTCTAGCTACTTGTTCAAATTTATAACTACAGTTTTTTGGCTTATGTGAAACCTACAACCGAAAAACAGATTATGATAAGATAAATGAAGAAGATTTCCCCATATATATAACTTTATTGCCTGCTTTTTAAGAAGGTGCATTGATAAAGCAATTAATTAAAAGCATTGAAAATTTGGATTACCCAAAATCAAAATTAGATGTAAAGCTCCTTATAGAAAGTGATGACTAGGGGACGCTTGCAGCTATAGAAGAGCATACTTTGCTGCAATATTTTAAAGTGATAAAAGTGCCTCATTCCTTGCCTAAGACAAAGGCTAAGTCATGCAATTATGACATGAACTTTGCCAAAGAAAAGTATTTGGTGATACATGACGCAGATGACAAACCAGATCCACTTCAGCTAAAAAGGCACTGATTTTTGGTCAAGGTGATGATAAGTTAGCCTGTGTGCGAGTAAGATTAAATTATTACAATTATAATCACAACTTTCTGACGAAATTCTTTTCTTTAGAATGCATGAGCTGGTTTCAGTACTTATTGGCTGAGTTACAAAGAATGAACATGTCGATACCTTTTGGTGGTAGCAGCAATCATTTTTCAGTAGAAATTTTAAGGAAAGTGCTTTTCTGGGATGCTTATAATGTCACTAAAGACGCTGACCTAGGTTTGAGACTTTCACAAATGGGATATAAAACTAGGATTACTTACTCAGAAACATTGGAAGAATCACCAACTACTGTGTTTTTGCCTTAGATCAAGCAAAGAGCGCGTTGGATTAAAGGTTATATGCAACTTATGCTGTCCACCTAAGATCACTTTATAGACATAATGGACTCAAAGGAATTTTGTTATTGAATCTTTCTATTGGCTCGGCAACCTTTATATTTTTCACTACTCCATTTTTATTGCTTTCATTAATGTTAACTCAAGTTTTAAATGAATTACTTTTGTGCTACTTTGTAGTGGTATACGTTACTAACCTAATTCTATTGGTAATAGTAGTCAAGTAGCAAAAGATGCCCTTTTACTTTTATGTAGTATCAATATTCTTCCCTGTTTATAATCTGCTACATAGCGTTACAACTTTTTTCGCCTTGTGGGAATTTATCACTTGTCCCCAGCGATGGAACAAAACTCAGCATGGTTTATGGAACAAAAGCAATTAAAATCTACAGTTATTTGGCTCTTCCTCTGTTCTGTCATGGTAATCCTTATGGTAGGAATTGGCGGGTTCACCAGACTTTCAAAAGCAGGATTGTCTATCACAGAGTGGAAACCCATTATTGGAGCATTACCACCACTGAGTGAGCAAGACTGGCTACAAGAAAAATCAAAATATGAGACTACACCTGAATATAAAACATTTAATTACGGAATGAGTATGGAGGAGTTTCGCACTATATATTTAATAGAATATGTACATAGATTAGCTGCAAGGCTAACAGGTTTAGTGTTTGTCCTACCATTTGTATACTTTATGCTAAAAAGGAGAATATCTAAAAAGGCAGTAATAAGACTATCCATGACACTATTGTTTGGAGCGTTACAAGCTCTCGCTGGCTGGTATACGGTTAAAAGTGGTCTGATAGCTGAACCTCGTGTTAGTCACTATAGGCTCGCACTTCACTTACTGCTAGCATTGGCTATTTTTGCATTACTGTCTTACCAATTTTTTGATTATCAAATCAGGCCAAAGCAGACTAAACTCAAGATCAGCGGCAACACTATACATTGCACAGGAACAATCTTAGCTCTAATCGTAATACAAATAACTTTCGGAGCATTTGTCGCAGGATTAAATGCCGGTCTAATTTACAATACTTTTCCACTAATGAACGGATACATCATTCCGGAAGATTTATTCTTTTTACAGCCTACATGGCTAAATATCTTTGAGAACAGAGCAACAGTGCAATTTATACATCGAGCACTGGCATTGCTAATACTAGCTCTGACAGCAATACTCACAATAAAAAATGCTGGTGTAAAACCAGTATATGTCATGCTGTTCTCTGTCCTAGCTCAGGTAATTTTAGGAGTAATTACTTTATTGCTGCACATACCAATAGCCATTGCTATAGCTCACCAAGTGTTTTCATTCATCTTATTTGGATCAGCTTTATATTTCCTATGTTATTTAAGAAAGAGCTGTATCCAAAACTAATACTACATCACCGATCTGCACATTTTCCCCTTCCTGAACAGAAATATTTTTTATTATCATTTCTGATTCAGCGCATATGATATTTTCCATTTTCATTGCTTCTACAACAAATAAAGGTTGCCCTACCTCTACCTGATCTCCAACATTTACGTGTAATTTAACTAATAAACCAGATATTGGAGATCTTACGGCATCTACTGAATCCCCCTCTGTTTCATTATTTAGCATTAACTCACTTAATTTAGCTACATGAGGTTTGAATACGTAACACTCAGCTTGCATTCCAGCATGTTTTATAAAGTGTTTACTGCCTTGTCTTTCTACTTTAAGTGTTATATCGGTATCATCGTTAATTGTGATATATAGCAACCTATAACTCGATTTCCACTTGCCTGCTATAGAGTATGTATTGTGGTTATATACTGTTGTTAATGTATTATCTTGATACTTTGCGTTTACAGGGTACTCATTGTCATTTATTTTCACTACAAACACTTCATCCATTGACTTATTGTAATACTTCTCCTTGTTTCCCAAATGAACATATAACGCAGTAAAGATAAATATTTTAATATACTCTTCTGTAATAAAATCGCCGTGAAATCCACTTGGATAATAGTCTGGAATGAATCTCGTGTTGAGTTCTGCCGCAACAAAATTTGGATGATGAAAGATGGATTCTAGAAATTCTATATTGTTTGCCACTCCCCCTATATAACATTCAGATAAAGCTTTTTGCATTCTGCCGATTGCCCCTATTCTATCTTTTCCATATGTCACCACTTTTGCAATCATCGAATCATAAAACATACTGACTTCTGAACCTGCAGCAACTCCATCATCTATTCTGATATAATCGCTCTCATTCGGTTTATCGTAATATTTTATTCTTCCGCTGGAAGGGAAAAATTTCTTTGATGGATCTTCAGCACAGATTCTACTTTCTATTGCAGAACCGGTAAGCTTAATATCATTTTGACTGAACCTTAATTTTTCTCCACAGGAGGTTCTAATCATTTCTTCTACTATGTCTATTCCAGTTACAAATTCTGTCACCGGATGCTCAACTTGTAATCTCGTATTTACCTCAAGAAAGTAAAAGTTTTGGTCCTTATCTACAACAAACTCAACAGTGCCTGCTGAAAAATAGCCAACTTGTTTTGCCAAAGAAACACATTGGACATACATTTCTTGTCTTACCTTCTCACTGATAAACGGACTTGGCGTTTCTTCTATTATCTTCTGATTATTCCTTTGTATTGAACATTCCCTCTCTCCGAGACACACTACATTGCTATATTTATCTGCTATGATTTGTATTTCGATGTGCCTTGGTAACTCTATATATTTTTCTATAAAGATACTGCCATCCTTAAAACTCTTCTCTGCTTCGTTCGTTGCTGATGTAAATGCTAGTTCAATTTCCTTTTTGGAGTTTACAATTCGCATGCCTTTACCACCACCACCTGATGCAGCTTTCAGCATAACTGGAAAACCAATCTCCTCAGCAACGCTGGCTGCATGAATGGCATCATTGATCTTGCCCATGTATCCTGGCACTACATTCACTCCAGCTTTTCTTGCTGATTCCTTTGCTGTTATTTTATTTGCTGTAATCTCCATTGTTTCTGCACTTGGGCCGATGAAATCTATATTGTGTTTTTGCAGAGCACGTGGAAAATCTGGATTTTCTGCTAAAAAGCCATAACCAGGATGAACTGCCTGAACACCTGTTTCAACTGCTACTTCGCATATCTTTTCGATGTTTAAGTAACTGAGATAAGCAGGCGAAGGGCCAATATGCCTTGACTCATCTGCTTGTCTTATATGCACAGAATTAATATCTGCATCCGAATACACACACACGCAAGATATGCCCATTCTGCGAGCAGTTTTGATGATCCTGCAGACAATTTCCCCTCTGTTTGCTATTAAAATCTTACTGTACTTCTTTTCTGTCATTGTATAAGTATACTTTCTTAAGAATCACTCTTAAGAAAGTACATTCCTATATCATTGTCTGCAAGTGATTTTACCTCTTATGCATTAGATATATGCTGCTATTTTTGCAGCGCCCTTAGCACTAACACCTTCCATCAGAGTGTTTACGTCATTCAAGTCATATGCTTCACCACATGCCTTGCTTGACAGATATCCAAATCCACCATAAGCTATTGCAGCTATTGAAGTCAACGCAAGATTTTGAGAACACAAATACAGAAAATATAGAGAAAGACACAAAGCAGTAACACATGCTATAGCTCCTACTATATATAAATATAGGCGGAACTTCTTATTATGTATAAGACTTTCTTTTATACCTGCAATTTCTCTTACTTCTTTCTTAACTTCCTTACTAACCATATCAAGAGGAGTCCTTTTAGAGTTATTTAACGCACACCTGTTACCCAATGCATTTCTGATGTAACTTGAAGTTTTCCAATTTTTTTGAATCACTATTTGGGTTAGTTTGTTTAGACTCCAAATACTTAAATATTCTTTTACTACATCTGGTAATATCCTCCTTCTTGCTGCTATATGAAATGGATTTTCATGATCATCGTTATACTTTAACAAACGGGCATCACTTTCAATGCTTTTCTTAAAAATGAACAAAAATTTTTCAACGTTTCCTGTTCTTGCAGTTAGATGCAAAAGACTATCTCCATTTGCTATTAGTTTTGTTTTATCAAATGGACCTTCATAACACTATTTGATGTTATCTCCATTATCTGAGAGCAATTTTGCTATATCTTCACTCATAATATATCCTGCTATATTTAACCAACATTAAGCTATACAATACAATTTACGAAAAATAAATACAATTTCATCCTCATAGGGCCAGTAATTTACAGTAATTCCATATTGCCACAAGCATAAATTTTAGCTATTATCGTTTACATTACTGTAACAAACGAATATGTCAGGTGTAATCACTAGATTCGCTCCATCACCAACGGGGTTTTTGCATATTGGTGGAGCTCGTACTGCCTTATTTAATTGGCTCTATGCAAAGCATCATCGCGGAAAATTTTTGCTGAGGATTGAAGACACCGACAGAAAACGTTCAACACAGGAAGCAACCGATGCAATAATAGATGGGCTGAAATGGCTTGGTGTAAGCTATGATGGAGAAATAATATACCAATCAAAAAGGATAGAGCGACACATCAAAGTTGCAAATCTTCTTACTCAGAAAGGTCGAGCATATTACTGTTATTGCCCTGAGGATGAAATTGCAGCAAAGAAGGTAAAAGCAAGAAAAGAAGGAAAGATATATAAGCATAAGTGTACTAATGCAACACCAGGCGTAAAACCTGTTGTCCGCTTTATAGTGCCAGACTCGCAAGACATTATTGTTGATGATAAAATATACGGCCAAATTAAAGTAAATAGCGAGCAGCTTGATGATATAGTGATTTTACGCTCTGACAACACTCCAACATATATTTTCGCTGTGGTGGTTGACGATTATGATTCCGGAATAACTGATATAATACGTGGTTCTGACCATCTTACCAATACTTTTAAGCAATTACTAATATACCAGGCCCTTGATTTTGATATTCCACGTTTTGCGCATTTACCGCTTATCCACGGAGAAAATGGAAATAAACTGTCCAAAAGGCACAGCGCTACAAGTGTTTGCGACTACAAAAAAATGGGAATACTGCCTCAGGCAATGCGTAATTACCTGCTCAGACTTGGCTGGAATCATGGTAATGACGAGATCATTAGCGATAAGCAAGCGATAGAGTGGTTTAACTTAGAAAACATTGGTCGTTCCCCTGCACGGCTTGATTTTAAAAAATTGGAGCATTTAAATAACCATTATATCAACAACATGAGCAATGAAGATATTCTGCCTCTAATGTTTGGAGAAAATACTCCAGCTGAGAAGAAAAAGAACTATTTGCTGCAGGGACTAACGGAACTAAAAAAAAGAGCAAATTACCTGACCGAACTGTTCGATTTAGCCAAGTTTTATATCAAAGATCCACCACTTGATTTAAGCGAAGAGGCTGAGCGAATTGTCAAATCTAACCTCGATATAATCAAGTTACTTGCGCCATTTCTCTCAAATATCGGTGATCAAAGCTGGAATAAGAGCTTTTTATCCTCTCGAATCAAGGAATTTTCAAAATTGCATAACGTGAAAATAAGCGATGTTTACCACTCATTACGTGCTCCAATAACTTCGATAATGGATGCACCTGGAATCATCGACATAATGGTAATCCTTGGTAAGGATGAGTGTGTAAGAAGGTTGCAAGCAATTTAAATGAAACGAAAGAAACTACTTAAAGATTTCTCCAGTTTCCTTATCATAGTATTGAA
>NZ_JACZHU010000022.1:0-13277 GCF_020278605.1 Wolbachia endosymbiont of Mansonella perstans
TTTATACTATATGCAATGTTTATTTAGAATGAATGTATGTTATTAAATTTGGGTAAATTATGTCTATTTTATCAATACTCTTGTTCATCAGTCTTTCTTTACTTAACAATTCAAATAAATTGATGATATGTGCTGCCCTAGTTACGGGAGCCGCTCTAGCTGTAAACTCAATGATTAAGTTCTACAGCAAGAGAGAAGCTATATACAGCTTAATAACATGCACAGTGTTATGTTGTGTTCTTAAATGGCAAAACCTCAGCCAAATAGTACTAATTTCATACACCGCAATTTTAGCATCCCTTTTTTCAAGTATCATTATTTTTGAAAAATTAAAGTCTAGGTTTGACTTTCATATAACAAATTTCATTGCTTTAATTATAGCATCAGTAGTTGACAGTACCGTTGTGTATGTTGGGTTACTACACAAATTCCCCGCAGGTAAATGCTTATCGATATACATTAGAGATTTAGCTTTCAAATTTTCTTATATATCAATATTGAGTACCTGCTTACTAGTAGCAACATATTTATTCCGTTGGGCAAAAAAGAAGCATATTAAGCTTTTCGCGTAATCTGTTTTCGTAACAGTAATGTCACATTTTTTCTCAAGCCACATTGCCAGCAAACGTTGGCTAAGCTTAAATTTGCTACAGCAGCTTCAAAATATGTCGACTTTATGTACAATATTAGCTTTAAACCAGTAAAATAGGTTTCAACACATGCGCTTTATTTGTTCTAACTATGTTCTTTTTTTGTCTTTATGTTGTCTTTCATTTTTTCTGTTACCTTCAATAGAAGCCAAAACAAACGATACGTCAGCAACAAAATTTGTCCTTACACCACAAAGGAAAAAAAGGTAATTGAGCAACTGAGTACCGATGTTATGAAACAAACAGCACAATCTAGGCAAATCATAGAAATGCAAAAAGAAGTCAACATTAACGAAAGCACTCCAATTCCAAACAGAAAAAAAAGTGTAGGTACAAAGCTGGAGGATGCAGTAAAGCCTAGAGAAACAGAGAATGAAATAAAAAGCAAAAAGAGTGTTAAGAGCAAAAAGAACAAGTTAGTTGTAGCAGAAATCATCAATTCTATAAGAGACAAGCTCACAAAACGCTGGAGTATTCCTGAAAGCGTAGCTTACAAAGAAAGTTTCAGTATAAAAATCAATCTATTGTTATCCAATCAAGGTGAAATAATTATGATTGATGTAACAAACAGTAGCTCCTACAAAAATAATCTACTTTTCAGGTCAATAGCAAATAGTGCAATGCGTGCAGCATATAAATGTAGCCCAATAACTGGCTTACCTGCCAAACATTACCACACTTGGCGTGAGGTGACACTAGACTTTATTCTAAATGGGTGAAATCTTATAAAAGACCGCTCACATGCAATCCAAGTAGCTCATAGAAATAGAACTAAAAAACTACTTGAAAAATTCTTTCAACTCCCTTTATAACAGCAAGGATGTTTCTGATTGAAAACTTGTTTTTAATCTCCAGGCTCAATGACAAAATTCAGTAAAAAACTCGGGATATTTTTCGACGGGTTGTATCAAATTATAGCGGCTGCATGTCCTTTTCTTTTCTACATTCAGCCAAATCACGTTTAAATTAAACGTCAGCAAATTATTATAACGCCAATTTAAAGTATTATAGAGTCAAAACTTGCCGCTCGGGGTTTCTTTTACCTTTATTTTCTCATCTGGTAAATTTAGTAACGTTTATAGCTAAAGCAATTTAAGAGCACGTGGCATTACAGAAGCACCAAAAATAATTGGCTTTTCTCTACTTCTTGCAAAAACCCTAAATTATAAAGTTGACATTGGTTGCAAAGTTATGTAATAATAAAGGATTACAATAACTTAGAGAAAAATTTATGCCTAATCAAAAAAAGTTTGCATAGTATACATTAATAGCCATAGGGTCTGCAGGACTTATAGCTGGTGTTGTAGTTTTCAAGTACTGTTCTAATTTATCGCCTTTGATTGTGGGGAAATAATTAGCTCTATACCTCTATTCAACAAAATATATGGTGATACGTACGATCAAAACATCTTTAGTAAGCTGTTTATGTGTGTTGTAGCATATGGTTGGTATCTCTTTTGGAATCGGAGTAGGCTTAGCTGCTCTTGGCCTTAAATCTCTCTTGGCTATAGCTGTCCTAGCTTCAACAGCATACAAAGTTATTATGTCACTTTTTAGTGCGATAACTGAACACTCTTCTCAATACCACCAGGTGACCCTGATCTAAGCAAAATAAAAGACTCTTTTTTTCACCAACGCACCTGGTAGCTGGGTTGTAGTAACGTGAAGGTTAACGGTGCAAATAATCGTAATCTTACAGATCACCGAGAAAGAAGAGAATGTGATAGCGAATGTACTGAAAGAAAGTGTCAAACATATGCCATCCGCAAAAAGCCTATTATAGTCACAGATGAGGATAAAGAGGATCGCACTGGCGAAGAACAGCAGCTTGTAAAAGGCTTAGAGGACTACTTCAAAAGAATAGAAAACTTGAAAACAAAAATTCCAGAGAACGTTGATGATGTTAATAAGTGCAGTTTTCCTAGCCACTAGTCAACTCTTTCCATCAAAGCATTCACTTTCCTCAATGTTTCAATGGAAGGCAAGTCTTCTATGCTGAGTGGTAGACGGACAGTTTTGTGCTCTATGAGCCCAATATCATGCATGAGTGCTTTAGTGGGTATGGGGTTACTGGCAATAAATAATGCTTTGCAGACTTGTTGCCAAATATTCGTCAAATTCTTTTTGCCATCTTCTGTCATTTGAGTAGTTGTTTTTTTCTTAGATTTCAACATCATGTGCTGGAATGGAAGTAGGCATTGTTTTACATATTTATACGCCACGCGTGGCCAAATATTGGAGGCAACAGAGACCAGGCCAGCTGCACCACAAGCAGCCATATCAGATATCATGTTATCATCTCCACAAAAAACTTCGATATTTGGCGCAACTTTCTTATATTCAATTAAAGTATCGGCAGTGCCACTTGAATCTTTAATAGTCCAAAATTTTTCATGGCTGGATAAGTTGCGTACAGTTTCAGCATGAAGATTTACTCCTGCTCTCGATGGAATGTTATAAAGCATAGCTGGTACATGTGCTATTTCAAGTAGCTTTTCAAACCATAAAGTCTGTCCCATGATTCCAGGCTTTGTATAAATTGGAGTTGTCATTAGATAACCATGAATATGCATATCCTTGCAAAAATCAAGCCACTTGAGAGCCTGATGTAAATTCACTCCCGGTACGCCAACCATAATTTTCGTGTTTAATTCCAGCTTACACACGAATTCAACTAATGCACGTTTTTCAGAATCGGTGAGTGATAGGCCCTCACCTGTGCTACCTAGCAACACTACGCCATTTCCAGCTTCAGCTTGCATTGTGAGTAAACGCTGCAAACTGCGATAATCTATACCATCTCCGCTATAATTAAAGGGGGTAACACAAGTAGTCCATAGAAATGTAGATAATAGATCTCTACTCATCTGTATTTTTCGAAAAAATATATTCCTTCAGCGGGATGACAAAATAGGGTAGATAAGGTAACATAAAAAGACAACCATAGAGTAAAAGTAAATTTATAACAAAGGATGTCATTCCAGTGTCTAGGCGCTGGAATCCAGCAAAGTTGATTGCAAACAAGTGCACTATACAGCATTTTAAATGAAGCTACAAAAAACTGGATTTCAGTGTCAGCTACTTGCATGACACCACTTTTGCTTCAATATTCATCGTGCCCTTGAATCGATACATAAAAGTTCCTTACCATAATGCAAGAGATCTAATAATTTCAATTGAAGTTATTAAAACGGTATTTCATCATCGATTAGCTCTTCTTTTATCTCACTATCAAAATTTTCATACTGATTTTTTTGCTCTGTTTCGTTTTGCTTGTATTCATTTGGCTTATAATCAGAGCTTGGTGCACTATTTCGTGAATCCAAGAGTGTAAAAACGCCACTAAAATTTTGTAGCAACACTTCTGTAATATATCTTTCACTACCATTTTGGTCAGTATATTTCCTAGTTCTCAAAGAGCCTTCAACGTAAACTTTACTGCCTTTGCGTGCAAAGTCCTTGATAACTTTTACTAATCCTTCACTAAACACTACAATACTATGCCACTCCGTCTTTTCGGAGCGTACACCGGAAAACTTATCAGCCCAACTTTCAGATGTGGCTATTGAAAAACTTGCCATCTCTTTTCCATTTTGCATAGTTCTAATTTCAGGATCCCTTCCTAAATTACCAATTAATATAACTTTGTTTACAGTACCACTAGACATAATTATGCTTTGAATAAACTTTTTATATTATCTTATGCGAAAATACTATTGTCAAATCTGATGCGCTTGGAGGGATTTGAACCCACGGCCTTTGCCTCCGGAGGGCAATGCTCTATCCAACTGAGCTACAAGCGCACGTATATTAAATTATCTAATAGACAAGCTATCTAAGTCAAATTTTTGGCCCGTATAGAGCGTGAACATAACGTTCCCATCACCTAAATATACATTCTGAGAATTATTCGCTCGCTTTTTTATCAATTTTTGATCTATAGTCCATACAAAAGTTACATAGTTTTCAGTTACTGAATGAACTTTTAAATCCTTAGCATTAGAAAACAGCCTTCCATTCACCCATATTCTCCATGTATCGGAAGAAGAGTATAAAATCGAATCTAAACTTACCACCTTACAATTAAAATTATCTAATATCCTTTCTTCTACAGCTCCCGAAGACTGCAAGTGAAATTTTTCCATTTCACTGACTATCTTACTAGTCGAGTCCTCATCAAAAAAAATGCTTTTCATATCATTGTATTGTGATAGGACGTCGAAGTCACTCTCCACTGCTTCCTTTATTATATCATCCTGGTCAGTATAATTTGTTTTTCGATCGTTTATAAAGAAACATTCTTTTGCACGCAAATTTGCTATGTTAATAAAATCATCGACTTCTTGATTGCCAACTTTGAAAATGCTCTCGAAATATTTTTTTTCCATCATTACCCCATGCTTAGAGTGATGACAAACCATTTTATCATTATCTTGTTTTTCTATGTGTACACATAAACCCTTGCTACTTAACCCTAGTATTCTGTGCTCGATAAAACCTTCATCACCAATATATTGCCGACAAGTATATTCTTTACAAGTTTCTATATTTTCTATAATATCTTTACAGTTGCAATACACATTAACACTGAAAAACAGTGGAGTAAAAATAAAAAACAGCTTTATCTTTATCATCTTATCTATTTGGTATAGTGTACCAGTCAAAGACCATATTAGCTCTCACTATCTCTATCATATTACCATTCAAAATCTGATTCATAGTTACAGCATCAATATTTCTCTCTTTATTCAGAACAAGAGATTTGATCGTAACATAACCAGGCAGATTTGGAATAGACTGTAAAAATAGGAAAATATGCTTATCGCTAATTGAACTGAAGTTTAGGGTAACTTCACTTTTTATCACTTTTGTATGTTCATTTTCACTGTGTAATTTAACTTCTTCAGGTATGGAAATTGATATTTCAGGTTCTAGTATGTAGTATTTTTTATATAGCTTGCCAAGCTCGAAATTTAAATTTGCAATGTATCTGCTGCTGTGTAAACTTGAAGAAGAAATTCTTTTCCACAAATCTAGGTTTTTATTTAAAACAACTTCCTTTTTTTGGACTTCAGTGATTTGTAAATTTATAGAACGTATCTCATCAATGGCATTTTGGCTTTTACTATGGACTTTTTTACTATAAATAACAACGCAAGTTAACATCCCTATTAACCCAACAGATAATAAAAAATAAAACACAAGTTGAATTGCAACTCTTTTTTTTAACTGGAAGATAGTCATTAGCTTACATAGCCTCTCCTATTTTAACATCAATAGATATATTTTGCTTTTTAGTGGCAGGTAAACTAGAAATATCAATGTCATAGGTGCGAAAATTGTTGTTTAATTTTTTTTGTAGCTCCTTGTATTGATGAGAAATATCTTTGCCAGACTGAAAGTCAAACCTTAAAACTGTAGTAATATAATTTTCTGCCTCATTATAATTCCACTCAAATGATTGAAGTTCTACACCCGGTACTTTTAATTTTTCTACATACTTCACTTGTACAAGAGGAGAATATTCCATCTTAGATAAAATGTTATTGATGTTAATAAAATTATAGACTTCACTTATTTTTTTTACATTATAGTTTTGGCTGAGTTTCATTAATTGATTATCTAAGGCTCCCTTCTTTGCTGATAAATTACTAGCAACGTTAAGATTCGAGTGTAAATTTAACAAATCAAGGATATTGATTACAATTAAAATTGAAGCAAAGTATAGAAAAATTCGAGGAGAGTGCAAATAAAGGTAGTTTAATAGATAAAATTCTTTAGTTTCCTTTGTATTGAAAACAACTGCCGGTTTATTCTTAAAACTGTGAAATAGAATTATGGTGTCGCAAAAACTGTCTTTCTCACTTACAGCTAATTCCAACCCTAGCGACTTGCCCAGCTCATATGGAGTTAATATGCTTACGCTATTCTCCGGAAAACTTATGACTGATAAACTAGTCTTAATATCTTCTGGTACCACCATGCAAAGGTCGATAAGGTCATTTTTCTTGAGGCCAAACTTAGTTAAAGACCAAATAGTATTTCGCACTTCCTGATATATTCCGCCCGCAATAATTCCTGGTAGATTGTCCTTAGTAAACGGCACTAAACGCGTAAATACCATTTTATTCTCTTTAAAAACCACTTGTCTATAGCCTCCAGTTTTGGTTGCAACAACTATGATCTTCCAATTATCATGGTCCTTATGAAAGATCTTTTTTGCCATATTATTTATTTCTATAGGAAACATTAATACTCCCTTAAAGTTAGAACCTATCTCTATAAACACATCTAGCCAGTATTCCACTAAATGTTTTGCTTTTGACGAAACAAGAAGATAATACCAGTTTTGGTTAAATTTATTTGGTTTCTCAACCAAATAAACTGAGCTTATATCGTTATTGCGAGCAAAATGCTCCACCTTTGCTTTTGCTGATAGGTAGGCACTAATCCTATTTACTTTTGGAATGGAGTATAGCAAGTAATTCTGATCTGCATGATTGAGCACTAGATATAAAGGTGCTTTTTTATCCGATGAAAGGCATAAGCTTAGATCAGATACTGCTTTATCATTTTTGTCCTTAATAAAATATCTTTTATTTAAAGTGTTATTTTTGAAATATAGTAATATTATACCTCCTTCTCCAACAGAAAGCATGAACCTACTTTTGGATTTTAAACTAAACATATTAACAGAGTGTATACTTATCCATAATTAAAAAAGCAATTTATTGAAATTTATTAAACGTTATAGGGAAACATTGTTATAAATTTCTACAACAACATTATTTATATTATAATTTATCGATAAGTTTAGTACTAATATTAACTCACTTATATAACGAAATTAAGAAAATTTATTTTACAATTTTGATTGACATAAATCATTAACCTGATTATGATTAATATAGTATTAATATGTGAGGTAAAAAAATGGTACCTGTGCAGCTAAGCAGTGCGAGAAATGATAGCTATGTATATAAGCTACTATTGAACATAATACACACAATTAAAGCTATTACAACTTGAACACTTGTAATCCCACTGCTTTAGCTGTTTACTACAGTTTTTACATTTCCAACTTGGATCAGGTAAAGCTTCTGAGTCTATCTTGCTTAGTAAGTAAACTGCCTCGTCGTATTCTTGCAGTTTAATTTTAAGCCGTGTCATAATAAGGTAGACTGATATGTAATTAGCTTTTTTCATAGCAATGTCTAGATGTTGATTTGCAAGGTCATATTTGCCTAAGCTCATTGAAGACAAAGCAAGTAAACAATAACTAAAATAATAATCAGGACGCAAGCTGTATAGTCTTTCAGCACCTTTACTGTTTAAACTGATGTAAGTTTTTGCTGATTCAGGAGTAGGATTTACTATATACTCTGCCTCTAGTACTGCAGAAGCTTTTCTGATTTTTCCAAGTTTAATATATAATTTCGCCTTTAAATAATTAATGGGCTGAAAAGTTGCGCAATGATTTTGCGCTCTAAATAAAGACTTTATAGCTTCCTTATAACTCCCTTTACTTTCATATTGCTTTGCTAAAGCACAATAAAAAACTGCTAGCATTTTTTTGCAATCAAAAGGAAGGAAAATATTAAACTTCTCAGCTTCCTTTAACTTCAAAATTGCGTTAACCCAATCTTCTTGCAATATGCAATGCTCTATTTGAAATGGAATAGACAGAATTCTATCATCAACTGAGCTTGAGCAATACTCTATGAACTTTTGAAAGATTGCTCCCTCTTGTTTGAGGTGGACAACCAGTTTACTGACCAGAAGTAGAGCTAAGTTGCGATTTTTACTTGCAATGCTTGTTAAACCGTTGCTGAAGAAGTTGTAATTTCCCATCTTACCTGAGTTAAAGAGTTTTATTAAAGACAACTTATCACTTTCCTCATTTAGATTTTTAACTAGCTTGTGAGCATTCTCTGTATTGCCCAGGTCCATGCTAAAAAGAGCTTCAAAAAGAAGCAATTCTTCTTTATCCTTTTTTCTATTTCTTATGTTGGCAAATGTTGATGAAATGGAAGAATAAAGGCGTGCAAGTACAATTAATAAAAACAATAAAAATACACAAGCAAAAATAATGAAATATAGATCAACACTTATAGTGTAACTACCTAATTCTAATCTCATTACTTCACCGCCCACTTTGATCCATATGCCAAATAAGAAAGAGAGAGCGAAAACTATGAAGTAAATCATGAGATATATTGTAATAAGTGATGATATATTATTGAAATATTCTTAGAAGCTACAATAAAACCATTCAATTTATTGAGCCATGGTTTAAATTCTGAATGTGTTAAATTGCCTATTATAATAGCTATGCTCTGCCAATCATTATCGTTTATCGACTCCTCAATTTCTGCCAACTTTGCTCTCAGTGGATCGTTTTTATCTTTTACCTTTATCAAGTTGGAAATGATTCTTTTAAAGAATGTACTCCTATTATAGTCAATAACAGCAATGGTCCTTTCAAAAGATAATTTCAACTCATGTAAAGTATTTATCTCTTTTAAATTTTCCAATTCACTCACTGCATTCTCTATCTCTGGGTCGTCAAGTTCCGATATTAAAGGCTTTATTGAATTTATATGATTATCAAATCTTGCTTCTTGCAATAACGAATTCTTCATTTTAGCCACAAATAGCAGCAATTTTGCAAGGTTCTTATACCCTGAACTACCATCACCTTGCTCACATTGAGTGTGCAAGTTTCTCTTTAGTTCAAACATCTTCTTTTCTATTCTAGATTGATTAACCTCGAGCAACATCTTGAGCTCATCTATGTTTTCCATCAAAACCTTTATATTGTCCTCGCTTTCTTTCTGATTTATTTTTAAAAATACTATGTTATTTATTGTAATATAACTGATGAGTAATAACACAATTAAGAACCAGCCTATGCATTTTTGCTGGGTATCATTCATACCGTAGTATCTCCGCAGGATCTTGCGCAGCTGCTTGTAATGCAGGAGCAATTGTTGCTAAAAATGATAGAAATAATGCAAGTGCAGAAATATTTACTACGTCTTTGGGAACTAATATCACTGGCAAACTTGAAAAAAAGTATATCATAGGATCAAACAATTTAACGTTAGTGATGTTTTCTAAAAACATTCTAATATTTTCAATGTTGAGGGAAAAAACAACACCTATAATACAGCCAAGACAAGTTCCTATAAAACCAATCAGTAGCCCACAAGTGCAAAATATGCGTATAATGCTTCCACTTGTTGCACCAAATGTACGCATGATTGCAATTGCAGATTTCTTTTCTTGCACTATCATCATTAAGCTTGAAACAATATTGAATGCTGCCACAATTATAATCAAAGTGAGAATTAAAAACATCACATTTCTTTCAGCCTTTAAAGCATAAAAATAGTGGCTTTGTTGTAATTGCCAACTTTCAGCTTCCATTCCTGTTTCTTTTTCTATAGCGTTCGCTAGCTCATTAGCCTTAGTAATGTCATCTACAAATACTTCTATATTTCTTATACTATCTTTATAATTAAAAAAAGCCTGTGCTGATTTTATGGGCATATACATTAAAGTATTGTCATACTCAAACATACCCATATCAAATATTGCAACAACCTCATATTCTTTCATTCTCGGCATCTCATCAAACAATGCATCAAATCCTTCCGGTGATATAAGCACAATTTTATTGCCACAGTCAATGTTCAAAGCTTCTGCTAATCGTGCCCCTATTATCACCCCTTCATCGAATTTTCTTACATTACCCGCAATTATATTATTTGTAACAGTAGTATTATTAAATAAGTCTTTAACTGATACGCCTCGCACTACGCCACTTGTAATTTTACCATTTGCTGCAATGATAACTTGGTCATTGGTCATAGAAGTTGCTTTCAATACACTTGGAATCTTCTCAATAGATTTTGATACTGCATGATAATCTGAACTTATGTTTCTATTGAAATAAACATTAATGTGGCCATCAATGCCAAGTATTGAGTCAAGCAACTTTGCTCTGAATCCATTCATTACAGACATCACCACTATTAGCGTTGCAACTCCAAGAGCAATGCCAATAATAGAAAATAAAGTCATGATAGAGCAAAACCTGGCATTTTTTGCTTGCAAATAGCGAACAGCCATAATAATTTCAAAGGCAATGGACATTACAAAATATTTTGAAGTTAAACATTATACTCCTGAGATTTCATATAATTGTAAACTTTTCTTTACTTAAAAACTAGAGATTTTCATTTCTTGAAATTTAAAATGCTCATAGAGTACTCTAGATCCTGCTAACAAGACTACAGTAGTTATAAAAAGTTCACTGAAAAAAGGCAAAAGAAAACCTGGTCAATATCTATTTTAAGAACTTAGCGTAATGCCTTATACGCTTGGCAAGTAGCTGACCTTGGAGTTATAAATACCCATAATGTCATTATCGGGGGAATTTCAAAACTTGTTAAGCAATTTTTTTGTGAAAAAAAAATGAGATCAGTTAATTTTTAACTAATTAAAAAAAAGATAAAGAAAACCCATGATATGAGTTGTTTACTGTCTTCTCAAAAATTTGGCGTCCGGTTCTTTCTTTATACCGCTTAGTAAGCAAGGCTCAGCTAATGTGACAAAAATTTATAAAGACATGTAGTGCCCATGCTACAAAAACAAAACATAACACGCCTTGTTTTATACTGTGCTTTTGTCACTTAACACAGAGATTAAAGATAAATTTTAAGCTTAAAACACCCATAGTACTATGATAGGGGGATGGAGGAATTTGTTAAATAGTTTTTTCGCATATGCCAAGGATGGTTTGATGTATGAGTTGACAAGAAAAGTTGTATTTAGGCAGATAGTATTCTACTTTAGGTATATAATCTCATAATTTCTCCTTTGATGGTATTTTTCCTCACACTTTATCACACCATCACACCCTGGGACTGTACATCTTAAGACTTCAGTGGAGTCCAGAATTGGTGATAAGAAATATAACCTGCTTAAAAATTTTTATTCAGTAATTTTTTTATAAAGGTATTATTTTTACCTGTAGTAAAGTAGATTAGAATGAAGTCTATCTTGTTGACTAGGCCTTTATCAGACTCACTGGATACGAGAAGTGCGCTGAGGAAATATGGGTATAAAGTATACATAGAGCCAGTATTCACAATAAAATATCTGCAGCCTGATATATCTGCGTATGAATTTGATGTGGTGATATCCACAAGTAAAAACAGCGTGAAGGCATTTAGCCAAACATGCAGAGTAGATGACCTTTCAATCATTACAGTTGGTAGCTCAACGATGCAAGCTGCAAAGGATTTAGGGTTCTCTGATATCATATCAGCAGACAGTAATGTTGAGGGTCTGATATCATTTATAAAAAATCACTACTCAATAGCAGTAAAGTTCCTATATATCAGGGGGCAGGAAATATCATGCGATTTGAAAAAAAGGTTATCTGAAGAAGGTTTTAACGTAAGAGAAGTTATACTCTACAAGACAATTATTAAAAGAAATCTAACTCACAGGTGCAAAAATTTGTTATCAGGTAGTAAAATCAGTAGTGTTGCTTTTTTTTCTTCACAAACAGCAAGAATATTCTGTTCTTTAGTTTCGAAAAGTGGCCTATCTCATGCAATGAGCGATATAGTTGCATGTGCTATGAGTAAGAATATTGCTGATAGTTTAAAGTCAATCAAATGGAAAAAAGTTATAACGTCGAGGCTACCTACTAAAGAGAGTTTAATTGATATAATTAATAAGGACTGCTGATGCTAAAAATTGCCACTTGGAATGTCAACTCTATACGCAAAAGAGTTGAGCAGCTCTGTAGTTTCATAATTGATAGTCAGATAGATATAATTCTGCTGCAAGAAATAAAGTGTACAGAAGAGCAATTTCCTTATGAGGAAATAGAGAAGTTCGAGTATGAATGCGTTGTCTATGGACAAGTTGCAAGAAATGGTGTTTGCGTTTTATCTAAACATCCAATACTAGAGAAATTTAAAATTGACATTGTAGAAGACTATCAAGAAGCGCGTCATATAGAGTGCACAGTAAAGTACAATAATCAGAAGATAAGAGTAGGAAGCGTATACGTTCCAAACGGTCAAAGTCCAGGTTCTCACGCATTTGCCTACAAACTCAAGTTTCTTGATAACCTACACGAAAGAATGGGCTATTTGTTGAAGAATGAGGAGCTAACTATTATAGCTGGCGACTACAATGTTGCACCGAATGAAATTGACGTTTTTGACCCAATTTTATTGAATGGTCAAGTGTGTTTTCATATAAAAGAACGCGAGAAATTAAGGGCAATCCTGAATCTTGGGTTTAAAGACGCATTTAGAACATCCAACCCAAATTTACAACAGTTTACTTGGTGGCACTATCAAGGCAATTCACTAAGAGATAATCAAGGAATGCGAATAGATCATATGCTGCTATCACCGCAAGCTATTGATAGGTTGGAAACGTGTTATATAGATAGCAGGTTGCGCAAGTTGGAAAACCCATCCGACCATACACCTGTTGTGTGTGTTATGAATCCCTAAGTTGAAGAAAAAAACTCGGCTGCACAATAGATTTCTCGCATAACAAACTTTTGACAGAGCATTGGTATTCAATAGAAACGAA
>NZ_JACZHU010000023.1:0-12656 GCF_020278605.1 Wolbachia endosymbiont of Mansonella perstans
AATACCGACTAGGGTTTCTTTTGCCTTTTTTCTACTTGGTAAAATTTTTAATGTTCATAACTAAAGATTAGTTGCAAGTAAAATCCATGTGAGACCTAAGACATCATGACGTAACTAGTAAATTGCTTTTTTTCTGCTTAGTTTTGGTTTGCAGGGAGTCTATCTTCAAATCTTCTGAGAATATTTCTTATTTTTGCTGCATCTTCAAACTCTAGATTTTCAGCATGTTTTAACATCTGCTTCTTTAAATTCTTTAAATCAATATTACTAATATTGATGTTTTCCTCAACCACTACTTTGTCTTGTAGAGTGTTTGATATGGCCTTTATTATAGTTTTTGGTGTAATATTATGCAGTGTATTGTATTCTTGTTGTTTCTTTCTTCTTCTTTCTGTTTCTTTCAACGCACGATCTAAAGAACCAGTCATCTTATCTGCATATAAAACTACCCTACCTTCGGCATTGCGTGCAGCACGACCTATCGTTTGAATAAGCGAAGTTTCTGATCGCAAAAATCCTTCCTTATCAGCATCCAAAATTGCAACCAACCCACATTCTGGAATATCAAGGCCTTCCCTCAGTAAGTTAACACCAACTAGGACGTCGATTTCTTTCGATCTTAGTTTGCATATAATATCAATCCTCTCTAGCGCACTAATGTCTGAATGCAGGTAACTCACCTTCATATTTAGCTCACTCATATGTTCAGCTAGCTTTTCAGACATTTTTTTTGTCAATGTTATAATAAGAACACAAAACCCTTTCTTTATAGTCACTTGCGCTTCGTGAATCACATCATCAACTTGAGTCTCTGTTGGCTTTATAATGCAGATTGGATCTGTAAGCCCCGTTGGCCGAATAACTTGCTCTATGAATACATTATTGGTTTTTGCCAACTCATATTTTCCGGGAGTAGCGGAAATGAAAATGGTTTGCGGCCGCATTGTTTCCCACTCTTCAAATTTTAATGGGCGATTATCAAAAGCAGAAGGGAGCCTAAATCCATGATCCACCAATTTTTCTTTACGAGACTCATTACCACTATACATCGCACCAATCTGAGGAACGGTGACATGACTTTCATCGACAAATAAAATTACATCTTTGGGTAAATACTCAAACAAAGTAGGTGGTACACCTCCAGCTTCCATGCCGTAGAGATAACGTGAATAATTTTCAATACCTTTACACGTTCCTGTTGCTAGTATCATTTCAATATCAAAGTTGGTGCGCTGCTCAAGGCGTTTTGCTTCAACAATTTTGTTCTGTGAATAGTAATAATCCAAGCGTTCATGCAGCTCTTTTTTGATTAGTTGAACCGCCTGCAATAGAGTCTCACGTGAGGTAATGTGATAGCTGTTTGGAAAAATGGTGATCTTATTTATGCATTCAATAACATTGCCAGTCATAACATCAATCTCAGAAATTTCTTCTATTTCATTGCCAAGCAGCGATAAACGCCAAGCTTTGTTTTCATAGTAAGCAGGAAATATGTCGATAATATCGCCACGTACTCTGAAATATCCTCTCTCAAATCTGACATCAGAGCGCTTGTATTGAAGATTAGCTAGATTATTCAGGAAATCATTAACACGAATTTTATCTCCAGCACTTAAAGTCAAGGTCATATTGAGATAGCTCTCAGGCGAACCAAGACCATATATACAGGAAACACTGGCAACTACAATTGTATCTCTGCGCTCCAAGAGAGAACAAACAGCAAAGTAACGCAGCATGTCAATTCTTTCGTTAATTACAGAGTCCTTTTCAATATAAGTATCAGTTTGTGGCGAATAAGCCTCGGGCTGATAATAATCATAATAAGAAATGAAGTATCCAACAGCATTGTGGGGAAAAAATCCTCTCATTTCCTCATAAAGCTGTGCTGCTAGAGTTTTGTTGTGTGCCATAATTAATGCAGGCCTGTTTGTTTTTGCAATAATGTTTGCCATAGTGAAAGTTTTTCCAGAGCCAGTAACTCCAAGCAAAACCTGATCTTTTTTGTTGCTGTTTAGCCCTGCAACTAAGCTATCGATTGCTTGTGGCTGGTCTCCAGCTGGTTTAAAATGTGTAACTATTTGAAATTCCATAGCTCTTATATTTTCATATACTATTAATATACTTGTTAGTATAAATAAGGTGTGAAAGTGAGTGTCAATAAAAAAACTTTATCTTTTCTTTTTATAGAGCTTGCTCCAAATTTTATTGTTAGTTAATACAAAAAACACTGTTAAGATTACAAAATATGCCACCACTTTAAATCCAAGTTTGTGCCGGTTTTCTAGTTCTGGCTCTGCTGCCCATTGTAAAAAATTTACCACATCATATGCCATGTTTTCAACTGTAGCCTGCCTTGTACCGTCGTACTCCACCATTCCTTCAGAAAGTGGTGGTGCCATAGCTAACTTACCTGTTGAAAAATACGGATTAAAATATAAATCATTTTCATCGTGCTCCCCGTTTTGATAACCTGTCAGCAGTGAATAGACATAATTTGCACCATCGTGCCTCGCTTTAATAATTAATGACAAGTCCGGTGGAACTGTACCGCTATTACTTGCTGCAGCTGCTTCCTTCGAATCAAAAGGTGCGATAAAATAATCCGAAGGTATTCCCGGTCTATTGAACATTTCACCTAAATCGTTCGGGCCATCTTTAACTTGATAAGAGGCTGCAATCTGTTTTACGTCCTTTTCAGAAAAACCGATACCTTGCAAATTACGAAATGCTATTCTATTCATTGAATGACAGGAAGCACAAACTTCTTTATATACTTTATAGCCACGCTGAATTGATTTCCTATCAAAAGACCCGGTAATTCCATCAAAATTCCAGTCCATTTTTTTATTTGGTGATGGTGTGAATTCTTCTGCAGATATAGGATCAGATAGGAATAACATACAAAAAATTGAAAATACGTTCAGTCCCTTCACTAGCCATTGTTCTAGTAAAAAATAGCCTGATGTTACTCTGGCACATGATGCTGAAATCCATTTGTTTTTTTTCCGGATCCCAGTGTTAAGCACTGGGATGACAAAAGGGTGTTCTGAAATGACAAAAAAGTGTTTTAGGGTAGCAAAAGGATATTTTAGGATGATAGGATGTTTTACAGTAGATCTATTTTTACCTAGCATATTACTTCATCTCCGGTACAGAATCACTTATGGTTTTTGGTGGTTTCCCCGGTTTCTCATACTTACTGAGCAGTGGTAAAATTATTATAAAGTATGTAAAATAATAAAGAGTGGAAAGCCTACTTAGGGTAATGTAGGGTTCTTTTACTTTCTGTCCCCCAAGCCAAGTGAGAAATGCAAAATTTACTACAAAGGCCCAGAAAAATTTCTTAAACAACGGGCGATAAGCGCCACTTTTAACTTTTGATTTATCGAGCCAAGGCGATAAAAACCACACTAAAATAGACCCAAACATGGTAAGCACACCAATAAGCTTATTTGGAATTGAACGCAGCATTGCATAAAAAGGCAAAAAATACCATTCCGGTACTATATGTACTGGAGTTACCATAGAGTCAGCTTCTATATAATTATCAGGTTGTCCTAGATAATTGGGAGCATAGAAAACAAACGCAAACAGAACTATAAAAAACAGACTAAAAGTTATACAGTCCTTTACTATATAATAAGGGTAGAACGGAATGGTATCGTTATCTGATTTTACTTCTACCCCACTTGGGTTACCAGAGCCAAATCTATGTAGAGCAATGACATGCAGCATAGCTAAAGTAACAATGACGAAAGGCAGAAGGTAATGCAGAGCAAAAAAACGATTGAGTGTTGAATTATCAACAGAGAAGCCTCCCCATAACCATATAACTATTTTATCACCAATTAAGGGTATAGCTGAAAATAAATTAGTTATAACTGTTGCACCCCAAAAGCTCATTTGCCCCCAAGGGAGAACATATCCCATAAAAGCTGTTGCCATCATTGCAAAGAATATAAATATGCCAATGAACCATACCATCTCTCGTGGCCTTTTATAAGATCCATAATATAACCCACGTATTATATGAATATAAACCACCATAAAGAAGAGCGATGCTCCGACAGCATGAGTGTAACGTATCAGCCATCCATAGTTAACGTCACGCATTATACGCTCTACGCTGTTAAACGCATGTTCAACATGCGGAGTGTAATGCATAGCAAGAAAGATGCCTGTTATTATTTGTAAAATTAGCGCTATACCAGCCAAAGAGCCAAAGTTCCAAGCATAATTTAGGTTTTTTGGCACTTGGTAAGAAGCAATATGCTTTAGAAAAGAGAGTATAGGTAATCTATATTCTATCCAACCCAATATACCTTTTTCTTCTATCATCGTTTTCTTTTTAGTATCATCTTGCATAACTTGAAGTTTTCTCTATCTTTAATTTTTTTATTGTAGCAGCTTATCCTCTATAGACAATAAAAACTTTAAACTCAGACATCAGATCTCTCGCACAATTGTTTAGCAACAACGCACTTCTCGGTGTTATCCTAACCGTACAGCTAGTGCAACCCTACTTCATAGATCCCGCTATCTGCTAGCGGGACTGAAGTAAACTTTATTTATTTTAACCATAGCGACTTAAAAAGCAATACTTATTATAAAGTTAAAAATTTAACGATTAGCGCTATGATTATAAACCACAGTAAAGAATAGGTCTTTCGATTTGATCTAATCTTACCCTGGATATTCTCTAGTTTTTGATCAGCTATTAGGTTCAATTTCTCTACAAGGTTAAATACTTCCTGAATTGTCTTTACGGGATAAGAACTTTTTACTCTTTCCTTATAACCTGTTTTATTTTTATGTTGATTCTCTGTCCATGCTTCAACTATTTTCCACATATTGATCTCTGGGTAGATTTTTCTACATGTTCCCTCTAGCAAAATCATAGTTTTCTGCAGCAATAACAATTGTGTTTGAACTTTCATATCAAAATCACCGGTTATTTTGAGCAATTGAGCAAGTAAACTAGCAAAAGAAATTTTCTGTATAGGCTGCCCTATAATAGGTTCACCTATTGCTCTACACGCTGTAACGAAATTTTTGTGATGTGGTGAGACATAGCCAGCTCTAAAATGTACCTTTGCAACGTGATCATAGTTCCGATTTAAGAAACCTTTCAGTATCTCTATCACATAATAGCACGTTTCGCGGTCTATTCGGCCCATGATTCCACAATCGAGGGCAACAATATTGTTGTTACTATCGACCATGAGATTTCCAGGGTGCATATCTGCATGAAAGAAACAGTCTCTGTATACTTGATTGCAGAACGATTCTATAAGACTTACAGCTATTTGCTTATGATTATTTAGTTTCTCAACCTCGTATATTGGTGTTGCTTCTATCCATTCCAGCGTTAAAACTTTTTTTGAAGTCCTTCTCCAATCCACTTCAGGTACATAAAAACCTCTGTCGTTTTTCGTGTTTTCCTTTAGCTCTGAAGAATGAGCAGCCTCAAAACGTAGGTCTAGCTCTAATCGACAAATTTCAGTAAAAGTTTTAACTAACTCGATCGGTTTTAGCCTATTTGATTGCTTGCTAAATCTTTCTGTAACCTCTGCAAGCCAAAAAAGCGTTTTTATATCCCTTGAAAATGCTTTCTCAATATTTGGCCTTAAAATCTTCACAGCAACTTCTTTGCCTTCTGTAGTAACTGCCTTATGAACCTGAGAGATTGACGCTGCTGCAATTGGCTCTTCAGAAAAGCTTGAAAAAATGTCGCTTAACTTACAATTAAATTCGCTTTCTATAGTTTTAACTGCCATCTTGTGTGAAAAAGATGACAGCCTATCACATATTAACAATAAGTTATTTGTTATATCCTCATTTAAAATATCAGTACGTGATGAAATGGATTGTCCAAATTTAATAAACACTGGACCTAATTTTTCAAGGGCACACTTTAGTTTATAGCCTTGTATCTTGTTTATTGACCCTCTTGAAGGAGCAAGCAAGCGAGGTAATATGTTGTAACGAGTCAGTACTGCGGTTATGTACAAAAGGCGCAGAATATTTTGAATCATTTCGCTGCGTAACTGTTAAATATTTTGCTCAGAGTTTTATTCTTCGTAATTTCACCAGGCTTACCTTGGCAATAGATAGTATTATTTATACAAATTATATAATCTGAACATGGTACTATGGAGCTTAAATCATGAGATGTCATAAGAATCGAAACCAGTCGTTTTTTTGCTATCTTACCTATAATATCGTAAAACTTATCCCGTGAGTTAACGTCCATTGCACTAACTGGCTCATCGAGAATAATTAAGTCAGGCTCTGCAATTAAACAGCGTGCAAGCAGCAACAATTGTGTTTGTCCTGCAGAAATCTCTAACACTTGATTCTTCAAAATGTTGCTAATACC
Source organism: Wolbachia endosymbiont of Mansonella perstans (assembly GCF_020278605.1). Classification (NCBI taxonomy): domain Bacteria; kingdom Pseudomonadati; phylum Pseudomonadota; class Alphaproteobacteria; order Rickettsiales; family Anaplasmataceae; genus Wolbachia; species Wolbachia endosymbiont of Mansonella perstans. The sequence goes on from NZ_JACZHU010000023.1 coordinate 6,380, forward strand.
AACCAATTCTATCGCTTCCGTAACAATTGATTGATCTTTCTTCAATTTTGTTGAGAAGCTGTTTAAAAGGAAATATTCAACTGTTATCGGCATCAAATTACTGATGCTAAAATTTTGTGGCATATAACTGATTTTTATATCGTCAGCAAACATGACACTACCAGTGCAGTTCTTATTTATACCAGCAACTGCCTTTACCAAAGAGGTTTTACCTCCACCATTTGGACCAAGTATAGTAACTACATTTCCCCTCTCTATTGATATATTAATACCATCGAGAACCTTCTTATTATCATATGCAAGAGTAAGGTTTTCTATCTTTAGGACACTGCTATTGACATTGTTTAACTTTTTGAAAAAATTTAATTTTTCCTCAACGTTTTTATGAGACATTTACTGGCTTCTTTTCTATCACTTTTGTTTACACTATATCACAGTACTGCCTTTTCATCCAATCTAAAAATCGTAGCTACAATAAAGCCTGTACATTCTCTTGTAGCCTCTGTTACAGATAGAATTTCAAAGCCACACTTGCTTGCTGCATCTGCGCATGATCATGCATTAAAGCCATCTGATGCAAGTAATTTGGAATCAAGCGACGTCATATTTTACATTGATGATAATCTAGAAACATTTGTTAAAACCTTCGCTAGAAACAATAAAAAACTTGTGCAGTTATCAAAGGCAGTTAATCTACTTCCTGCTCGACCACATTCATTCTCTAGACATATCATTCATATTCAAGACGAAAAAGACCTACACATTTGGCTTAGTCCTGAAAATGCAAAAAACATGATACTTTCTATAAGTACAACGCTGTCTCGCATAGATAAAGAAAATTCTTATAAGTACAGCCAAAACGCAATGAGAGCTATAAAGAAGATAGACCAAGAAACAGAAAAAATTACGAGAGAATTAAATGACTTCAAAAACAAAAAATACATAGTTACCCACGATGCCTATCAATATTTTGAAAAATATTTTGGCTTAAATCACCCAAGTGCCATTCTTTCTATAGAAGAGGATGCTTACATAGGTATGAGGAGTTTGATGAAACTAAGAAAGATGATGAAGGAAGAAAATATTAAATGTATATTTTCTTCTTCACAAGAAGATAGCATAAAACCTAAAGCTCTCTCTAATGACGCAAAAATGGTAATTCTTGATCCTATTGGGTCAGATACAGAACCTGGAAAAGATGCATATCTTGCTATAATTAACGACATCACACAAAATTTTAAATCTTGTTTTATTGGATAACAACCTCTCAGTAAAGATTATAGAATTACGTATTTATTTCAGTCAATCTAAAGCTGTACTAAATCGCATTCAGCAAAAAAGAAAGTTATTTCTCTACGAGCATTTTCCAAGCTATCTGAGCCATGAACCCTATTTTTACTAATGTCATCAGCAAAATCACCCCTGATTGTACCCTTATTTGCTTGTTTTGGATCTGTAGCTCCCATAATTTGTCTGTATTTGCTTACCGCATTTTCACCGAATAAAACTTGAACTATTACAGGGCCAAAGGTCATAAATTCCACTAACTCCTCAAAAAAAGGCCTACCTTTATGGATTTCATAAAACAGTTCTGCCTGCCTTCTTGTCAGTAACATCATTTTTTGCGCTATAATTTTTAGTCCGGATTTTTCGATGTAAGAATTTATATTGCCCGTAATATTATTTCTTACTGCGTCAGGTTTTAATATCGAAAGTGTTTTCTCAATTGCCATATTACTTCCTTATGTTAAGATCGTATATTTATAGATTTATTCTATAATGAATTTTTATTTCATCAAAGTGATTTTTTGTTTATAGTTTAAGAATAAACTATCAAGTAGGTATTGCATGGGTGCATGTTGTCATAATAAAACAAAAACTGAGTCTGCTGCTAAAATATTCGTTAATAATTTAAAATTATCAATTTTTTGTGGTACAAAAGGGTTTTTAACTTTCAGTTTAGCTTTCTTGAGTTATTTAGAATGTAATGCACGTCGTAATACAAAATTGAAGGAGGGCGCTGTCTTTGCAATGAAAAGGAATATTATTCCGTTTGGTGAAATGATCGCTATGCCGCTACTTGCTTGTTTTGCATTACCAGATATGGTAGGCGGGTTAAGCCTTCTACAATGTGCACTTGCTTGTGCTGTCTTAATGATTGCCACATGTTTCGTTGTTAGGACTTTTAATCTGCGTGAGAAGTTAATGGCAAAAACTACTGACTACAGTAGAGAAACAATAGACGTGGAATTTAAGAAAGATACTATAAAATTTCCTATCTTTGATAAAAGCAGGCAATATATTGAGTATAATTCGCCTAACCAAGTAGGTGGGACAGGTAACACCTCCTTTCTCGTTGCGTTTTTAGTTTTCCCTCTAAAGGTTCTGCAAAGTTGTATAATGCTATCTTTAACTGCTATTGAACTTCTTAAAGCATTGCCAAGTTTTTGCTCTGATCTGATCTTTGATAGAAGCTTTGTATTTACCAAAAGTAACCTGCAGAGATCTGGCCACCTATTGTATGCTAGTGTAAGAAATTTAGTGCCTATATCTATATTTGATAAACCTGTAGCTGAGTGTATAGGTACTCCTAGAGCAACTTGTTGTGGAGCCTAAATGTGTTTTGTTATCTCGGCACTTGACACACAGCGGTAGGAACGCAGGAGCAGTGTGTTAGCCATTTTTACTTTAAACATAAGGGTGTCGTTCCAGTGCTTGACACTAGGATCCAGAGGAATTGATCGTGCACTATGCAACATTTTTGATGAAGTTGCTAAGAAGCTAGGTTACAGTGTCACGCGCTGGAATGACACCACCTACTACTCAAATTATTTGCAAATTGCAATGTTCGTACACTAAAATGCTTGGCCAGCACTTTCACACAATTTCATCAAGTACGTTGTTTTCACATAATGCTTTTATACTCACCAACTTAGTAAAATCCTGGATCCCAGTTCCAGGCTACTTGGATGGTACCATCTTGGTGCTCAAATCACAATGTTGTACGCGCTGGAATGACAGCAAAAGTAATCTTATAGTTTATTTGCAAAAGATCAAATGAAAAAGGCAGTCATCTTACTTAACCTTGGCGGACCTGATTCACAAAATGCGATCCGCCCTTTTTTATTTAATCTCTTTTACGACAAAAGAATAATAAATCTACCAAACCCTTTTCGATTTCTTTTAGCAAAGTTTATATCCGCAAAACGAGAAAATACTGCACGAAAAATATATGAGCAAATTGGAGGCAAATCGCCAATTTTAGAGAATACAAAAATGCAAGCTGAAGCGCTTGAGCAAGAGCTTAATAGATCTGTACTTTGCCATCTAAGTAGCGTGGAACTGGGATCTAGAAAAAAAAACTGGACTCCAGCTTCACGCGCTGGAATGACACTAAAGCTGGCCAAAGTGTTCATCTGCATGCGCTATTGGCATCCATTTGCTAATGAAGTTGTTAAAAGTGTGAAGCAGTTTGATCCTGACGAAGTAATTCTGCTGCCGCTATATCCTCAATATTCGACTGCTACAACTTTATCGTCTATTGAAAACTGGCAAAAGAGTGCTAAAAAATATGGCCTAGAATGCAATACGAGAATAATTTGCCATTATCATAATAACCAAGACTTTATTGAAGCTCATGCTCACTCGATAGTCAAGTACTACAAATTAGCCAGCAGGATTGGTAAACCAAGAGTCCTATTCTCAGCCCATAGCTTGCCCCTTAGCGTTATTAAAAAAGGTGATCCTTATGCCTTACAGGTAGAGAAAACAGTAAAATTAATAGTAAAAAAATTAAATATCAAAGATCTTGATTGGTCAATATGTTATCAGAGTAAAATAGGCCCTGTAAAATGGCTAGGGCCAAGCACCGAAAGTGAGCTATTGCATGCAAAAGCTGATGGTGTACCTGTGGTTTTATCACCTATATCTTTTGTCTCTGAACATTCAGAAACGCTTGTTGAACTTGATGTAGAATGTAAAGCAATGATCAAGGACGGATATTACTTTCGCATACCAACTCTCGGTACTGATTTCTTGTTTATAAAATGCCTGGTAAATTTGTGCACAAATCATCTTTAAAATCCTGACTTATAATACTTTTCCTTTAGAATTCAATATGATAAAATAATAAAAAAACTATTATCTTATTAAGTATTTATGTCAAATAAACTAAAAAAGAAACAAAACACGTTTGCACAAAAGGTATGTGATGCTTACAACCATGAGATCAGGAAGGGAATCTATGTTGGAACAGGTTTAGTAATGCTACTGTGCAAGATTTCACTACAATTTTGCTGTGAGTTTATTGATAATAATAGATCCAGTATTTTTCTTATACGGAATGTCGCTCGGTGGGCAAAATTTCCAACGTCTATTCTATATATAGCCTATTCTGCATTTACTTTATATGACCTAGTCAAGGATTACAGAGACCCTAAGGGTAAAAAAGAATTAGCAAAAATTGTGGGCAAATCAGCTAGTCTTGCAAGCAGCACTATAGAAGCGCTAATGATGTTGAAAGTCATCCATCTCTTGACTAGAAATGCAGACGTAATAAGTTGTGTTCACTTAACGTCAACAATCCTATTTCTATTCATTTCAGAACCCATAAACTATTATTATATACGCGAAAAATATCAAAAAGCACATAAAGAATATCAAGATGCATGTGGAAAATACCAAGATAAAAAGGAAATTGATGAATTAAAAAAATGTAAAGCTGAGCTTGCTAAACGCAGGAAGATCCTTATCATCAGTACAATAACTTCATCATTAGGTTTGTTAAATTTCGTATTAAGAAGGATAGAAATTGCAACAAAACCGATAAACTTAGGTAATAGTGTAATCTATAATTTTAATTTAAGCGTAATAGTCAGTATAATATATAGTGCAGTGTTCCTAGTAGTCCAGTTTGACAAACTGCTTGATCAACTTATCAATGATGACCCTTCTACTGAACTTAATAGTACTAACCATGCTCAGCATGGTGATAATGGAGACCTCTTGCATAATCTAAACCAAGTGGAAAAAAAGGCAAAAGGAACCCTGGTCAGTATTTATTTTTAGTATTGGCGTTTTTATGTTTTAAACGCTGCAATTTATCTGCTTTTAAATACAACTAGTCTAAGTTACAATGTTTAAGAAATTTACCAGAGAGAAATAAAGACAATAAAACCCCGAAAAAGACTTATAAGCGCGTTTCAGCTTGTATGAGAAAAACCCCGAAGTTTTAAAAAGATATATAGTACACACGGTGTGCCAAATACAAATTTTCCTGTCATTTTAACCTACACAAATTGGGAAACTAAATAATAGCTTTAATACTATGATAAGGGTAACGGCAAAGGTTACCAAGTAAATTTTTCGTTTATGATATGCCACAGGCTAGTTTGCCATGCAAGAAGCCTAGCCAATGGCTACGCTTAGAAGTAAGAAATTAGATATGAAAAGACCTCATTTCTACTGCCAATGCTAGCACCGCTAATTTACTAACCGTATTCCAAAGCGATAGAGTTTTATTTTCCACAATCTGGATGACATCATGAAATTTACAGTCAATGGAATTTAAGCTAGAATATATATCTTTTCTGCTGTTGCACCGGTACAAATAGCACGTTGGCATATTTCCTATATAATATATCAGTGGTTCTGCAGGACTATGTTCAAAAATATCAATGGTTGGTACACCTTCTTGTATAATAACGCTACTCACTTCTATTCCTTCTTTTATCCTTTTCATTTTATTGCGCTTTTTTCTATTGAGGCTTAATATTTCCTTTCCACTTGTTGCTGTTATAATGCCCATTCCATATGTTCCATTGCTTGCCTTGATAAAAACATAAGGTTGAGTTTTTATTTTATATTCTTCATATTTTTTTTGCACTAAGGACAGCACTTGATCAACTTTAGCTGCCACCGTTTTCAGCGATGAATCGTCGTTGAAATTGACACTACTACAACTTTCTGTAGGTGCAGAAATAAGCCACGGGTCTATTTGAAATTCGTTACAAAGTTCATACGCTAGTTTTTGATAGATTTCAAAATATTGAAATTTCTGTCTGCTGTGCCAACCATATAATGGACTTGGCACTATCTCTTGTTTTAAATTTTCTAGCGTGTCTGGAACGTGACTTGTCATATCCCGGTTCAGTACAACAACATCAGGCACAAATCCTGAGGTTGTCTTTAGGAGAGAGTTTTCTTTTATAACAGCTTCATATGGTTCTATTAAATTATATGTTTCGTTTTGAAAGAGGCCAATTCTAATTTCAAAACC
>NZ_JACZHU010000024.1:0-12503 GCF_020278605.1 Wolbachia endosymbiont of Mansonella perstans
AGAAACATCCTTGCTGTTATAAAGGGAGTTGAAAGAATTTTTCAAGTAGTTTTTTGACTCATCTTCCTCTCTTCAGAACATTGGTAAACATAAGCTACTGTAGCTATAAAAGCTTTCACAACAGCCTGTTTTCCTTGGAACTAAAATAGCTATCGAATGTGATAATGCCGATCTATTAATTCTATTCCTACACTTTTACAAGCCTCCGCTAGTTACCTAGTGAGGGGCATATCGCTACTTGAAGGCTGTGTATCTCCACTTGGATGGTTGTGAGATATTACAATAGACGTTGAGCCAATTAAAAGAGCGCGTTTTATGATTTCCTTAACATAAAGGGGAGTTTGATCTATTGCACTAACGTTTTGCATGTCTTCCGCCATTATACGATACCTTTTATTCATGTAAATGCGCGAAAATTTCCTTATTGAGGCTTCTTATGCTTATTCTTAAGTAATCAAGCAATTTTTTTTCAATTATTGATTATAGGCAGGTCCTTTATCTCTTCTCTTGCAGAGTGAACAAAGGCTTGTTTTACACAAAAAATGGCAGATATAGCTGCATTGTTGACCCCACCAATGTTTTGCAGTGCTTCTAAACCAGCGTTAAAAACCTTATTAAAATTACCAAAATTTTCTATCAGACTCTTTGGGCTTTAAATCAATTCTACTGTATGCTGAGTACAAAATATGCTCTCAAACCTCATAGTCGAGCAGTGATTGTCCATTATCCAGAATAATCTTCTCTCTTAAGTGCTTTCTATACCCTTTTTTGTAATCTTTTACCATTAATAAATTGCTTGCTGTGAATTTCCTATAATTAAGAAATTAGGATCTTAAGGTAAAATATTTTATAAACCTCTGTTATTCCAGATAAAACGCTCGTTTACTTGAATAGATCTCTTGACTGATGCACTTCATGCCCATAAAATTTTTATTTTCATCCCTATTATAATGTCAGTAACGATACTCAGTGTACTCCAAATAACATTAGTTGTTGTTCTAGTAATTTTAGTACTTTTGAGGCCACCTGGAAGTAGCCCGCTGAGTGGCTTTAGCAATTCACAGCAAGGGCCCAATTCAATGATCCCGGTGAAATCTTCCGCAAATCCGCTTAGTAAAACAACGGCTATAGTTGCCGGATTATTTATCATAAACACATTATTATTATCAGGATTATGTTCAAAAGATGTGCATAAAAAGTCAATTGCAGAAAAGATTATACTAGAAAAAAAACAAGAAAATGAATCTACCTTTGTTCCTTTTGAAAATTGATGAAGGAAGCTAAATTTATCTTTGTAACAGGTGGGGTTGTTTCATCACTTGGCAAGGGTTTAGTTGCCTCAAGTATAGGCGCACTTCTTCAGGCTCATGGCTTTGGGGTCCGCATCAGGAAACTTGATCCGTATCTGAATATTGATCCTGGAACAATGAACCCAATTCAACACGGGGAAGTATTTGTCACAGAAGATGGTGCTGAAACTGATTTGGACCTTGGGCATTATGAGCGCTTTACCGGGATTAAAGCAAACAAAGACGACAATATAACAACTGGTAAAGTATATCATGAGTTATTGAAGAAAGAAAGGCATGGTGATTATCTGGGCAAAACTGTGCAAGTTATTCCTCATGTGACAGATTTAATCAAGTCGTTTATTTTTAATGGTACGGAAGGTTTAGATTTTATAATATGTGAAATCGGTGGAACTGTAGGTGATATTGAAAGCCAACCTTTTTTGGAAGCCATACGTCAAATCAGCTATAAGCTTGGAAAACAAAGAGTTATCCTTATACACTTGACTTTGGTGCCATACCTTACTGCAGCACAAGAATTAAAAACAAAACCAACACAGCATTCAATTCGAGAGTTAAACTTTGCGGGGTTGCAACCAGATATTATATTATGCCGTAGCGAGAAAGAAATTTCTGATAATCAAAGAAGAAAAATAGCTAATCTTTGTAATGTTTCTTTGCCTAATGTAATACCTGCTCCTGATGTGAACCATATATATGAGCTGCCAGTCTTATATAACCAATGTGGACTTGGCACACAAGTTTTGGAACATTTTAACTTGAACAAGACAAAACCAAGCTTAAGTGAGTGGGATCAAATAGTACGCTCTATGAGACACCCAACACGGGAAGTCACTGTGTCTATAGTAGGAAAATACACTGAATTCCCTGATGCGTATAAATCGCTAGTTGAAGCATTAAATCATGGTGCAATTAGTAATAAGGTTAAGGTAAAAATAAATTGGATTAACTCAAGGGAGAAGAGTGAAGAACCTATCGACAAAAAACCAATAGAAGAGAAATTACAGAATTCTCATGCAATCCTTGTTCCAGGTGGATTTGGTGATGATGGAGTAGAGGGTAAAATACCGGCAATAAGTTATGCTCGCACGCGTAATATCCCATTTTTTGGAATATGTCTTGGTATGCAGCTTGCAGTTATTGAATTTGCTCGCAATGTCATTAAGCTTGAAGATGTACACTCCGAAGAATTTTGTACCTGTAAACATCCGGTCATTAAGCTAGCTGACAATAAGAACATCGACCTTGGTGGAACTATGAGACTTGGGGCGTGTAAATGTAATATAAGCCCAAGTTCCAAAATGGCAGATGCGTATAGTGATATTACTATCTCGGAAAGGCATAGACACAGATACATAATCAATTCAGACTATAAAGATGATTTAGAAAAAAATGGGTTGATATGCAGTGGTATATCAGAAGATGGAACGTGTATAGAGGCAGTGGAGCTGGAAAACCACCCATGGTTTATCGGCGTGCAATTTCACCCAGAGTTTCAATCAAAACCGTTTTCTCCTCATCCTCTTTTTGTATCTTTTATTAAGGCAGCAGCTAATACAATTTAAAAAAAGAAGATCAGCAGAGGAAAGTGTTTAGGTACCGATATATGGAGCTTGCAATAGAACAAGCAAAACTTGCCCAAAAGAGTGATGAAGTTCCTATAGGCGCTGTAATAGTGAGTAGAAGCAATGTTGTTTCTTCCGCGCACAACATATCCAATGATCCAACTGCACATGCGGAGATGTTAGTGATTAGACAAGCATGCAAATTGCTTTCAACGTCAGTACTTTGCGATGCTGATGTGTATGTAACATTAGAACCGTGTCCAATGTGTGCTCAAGCCATCTCCTTTGCAAGAATCAAACGATTATATTTTGGAGCCTATAATCCAAAAGGTGGAGGAATTAAAAATGGTGCTAAAATATTTCAATTTTGTAACCACATACCTGAAGTTTATGGCGGGGTATTAGAAACAGAGTGCTCTTTTTTGCTAAAAGATTTTTTTGAGAAACTGAGAACCTAATTAGGCTTAGCCATTCCAGCGTATACTGGTTAAGTTGAGTGTCTTTTAATCTTGCAACCCTTTCGATTTCACTAACGGAAAGTGTATGATTTATACCAGAATTTTTACCAATCAAAATTTTTATCTTGTGGTTTTATTTGCAATATTGCCACCAAACTGACCAATAAGCAGAAGATTATATAAAGCCCAGCAGCAAAGTTTATTTGAGGGAATGTTATAGTAAACCAAGTACATATCATAGGAGTAAATCCACCATGCAAAGCATAAGAGATGTTGCGTGATAAACTCACTCCACTAAATCTAACATTCGTGGGGAAGAGTTCGGATGCAACTATTCCTATAGGATTTATACCTCTTTCTATTATAGAGAGAACCATCACACTAAGCATAATTATAAGATAACTTTTATAGTGGTATGCAATAGATAATATGGGACAACACAGTACCATAGTAATTACTATGAATAGGATTGCAGTGCGCTCCTTTCCGACCTTATCAGCTAGCATTCCAAATGCTATTGAAGATATCGGCATTAATACACTGGTTATAATCAACACAGTTTCGTTGACATATGTTGTTATATACGTCTCAACCGATACTATTTCTTTTGCAATTGTTCTAAGAAACATGGTGAATCCAACAGCAACATTAACAGGTATAGATATTAAAATAGCAAGTGCAAGAGCTCTCTTGTAGAGTTTTATAAGCTTTATTATTGGCAAATCAGGTAAATTCCTTTGTTTTCGACTTTTTTCATATGCTGGAGTTTCTCCTAATGTGTATATACTATATGCACTAATCAGTCCCAAAACAGCTGAAAAAGTAAACGGTATTCTCCAACCCCAAGCGTTAAAGTCAGTGATTTTTTTACAGATAACCACTATCGCCACAGAAAGCAAAACGCCAATGGAGCGACCAAAACTTATTACTCCAAAAAACATTCCTAGCTTTTTCTTATTAGGTAAATGCTCTGTGAGATAAACAGAACTGCCTCCTTGTTCAGCGCCAAGCGCAATCCCTTGTGTTAGATGGATTGCAAGAAGCAACATAGTAGAAGCTACACCTATCCGGCTGTAACCTGGAATAAACGCAACGAGGCTAGAAGGAATCGATATTAGCAAGATGGCAATTGTTAACGCTACCCTCCTTCCATACCTGTCACCAATGTGACCAAATACAGATGCGCCAAGTGGCCTTACCATAGCGCTCAGTCCTGCAATTCCAAACAATTGCAATATGTTGTGGTAAACATCTTTTGCAGGACAAAACTCTCTACTGATTATGTTAACCAGATCAATAAAGAGCATATGGTCATACCATATTGCGATTCTGCAGAGTATTGTTGATACCAATACCCTTGTTTGCTGATTGCACACCAATTCAATTCGTAAATGTTTGTCCATTTTAGCTAGTTTTTAGGATATAGTAAAGCTATAACCCAAGGTGTGGGAGTGACTTTTTTATTATGGTATGTTATAATTAGAATATTATTAAAATCATGGGTAAAGTTCTAATGAATATAGCTTATTTAGTAACACTTATATCAACAGCTATAATAAAAATAGCAATGCTTTGTGCTGTAATGTGTATAGGTATCCTCTTTAATATTATTCAAAGGAATTAAAAAACTCTTAGATTCAAAAGGACTTCTATCCTGAAAGTGATAGGTGCAATTTCCACAATACTATCTCAGTCATATCCCTCCCGCTTATTACATTAAGCTTTACTACTCCATAACTTCTGGTAGTAGGTATAGTGGATGGCATTGTTGGCGCTATTTCCATAGTATTATCAATAGCAGCTTACGTTTTTCTTTCAATAGCGTAGAAAGAGTTGACTCAACAGCCTGATGATTATCAGCCCTTGTTCTTAGCTCCTTTGATGTTTATTGGAAACATCGTAGCTGGAGCTTGTATTGCTGCGAGCGGTGCTTTTTCAATGTGTGAAGTAGATTCCTTAACATCTTTTTCAGCAGCATTAGAGTCCTTATCCATAGTAAGAATACACGCATTAGCACTTACAATTGTAACTGCAATTGAAGTAGCTATTGTAATCGAACTTGCTAAGAAAGCTAAGGAACACCATCAGGTAAAGTAATACAACCAGAAGAAAAACTTGTCGAATCCTCAAACGATTATGTTAAAGATGAAACACCAAAACCTGACTCTAAAATTAAAGAAGCAGAAACAAAAGAAAAAACCGCTGGAAATAAGGAAGTATCTCCTATTACCTGACACCATTGCCACCTCAGCATGTGACACACATCTGCACGAACATTGTAATTTAAACCTACTACAATGGTGTCATTTCAGTGTGTGACGCTGGAATCTAGGAACTTTATCAAGTAGGTAAACATAAAAGTAGCTGCTTTACGTTAAAATATAACATTAATTATCACGGAAAGATTAGATCACAATGCCCAGCTACTTGGACGACATCGTAGGGCTACTTACATCGTTTGTTGTAAACTCACTTTTACTATATAATTAGTTTTTTAGAGAATCTTTCTACCTAATTTTACCACTCTGTTGAACGGGCACAAATTACAAACAAAAAATTAAAAAAAAACATAGTTGATCTCATCCGCTAACACGTAGTGGAACAACGAACTGTTGGTAGATATACTGTAATTACAATTACAGTATATCTATTGTTTTACTACTTTATTAGGTATTTGTGTAGTTATTGGAGATAGTCCCTAATCTTCTTCAAATCTTCCCAAGCTAAACGTTTTTGCGCTGGTTGGCGAAGTAGGTAAGCTGGATGAAATATAGCAGCTGCGGTAATTGAATTAGACAAATATTGGTTAGTATACGTATGAAACCTACCACGCAGGGTCGATATAGTTTTTGTGTTATCAAGTAGGCTATAACACGCGATTCCTCCGACCAGAACTAGAATCTGCGGTGAAACTAGCTCAATATGTTTTTCGACGAATGGCCTGCACATATCAAGTTCCAGGTCAGTTGGTTTTCTGTTACCAGGTGGACGCCAAAATATGGTATTGCTTATGTAAACTTTAGTGCGATCAAGATTAATTGCACCGAGCATTTTATCAAGCAACATCCCGCTTGCACCGCAAAATGGTATGCCTTGCAGGTCTTCATTTGCTCCCGGAGCTTCACCAACGAGCATAATTTTCGCATTTGGATTACCATCGGAAAAAACAGTATTGGTTGCAGTTTTCTTTATTTCACAACCTTCAAATGATACAACTGCACTTCTTAGCTCATCCACACTACTGCATTTACTTGCAAGTTTCCTTGCTTCAATTATCCAGTCACTTGGGAACATGGTTTGTTGTTCTTTTTTTTGTTGGACGACAGGAGGCTGCACAGCTTTATTATCCTCCTTATTTTTGACTTTTTTTTCTTCCTCGCTTTCTGTTAGCGTACAATCAACGCCCACTTCATGGTAAAATTTTAATATTTCTAAATCCTCATCGCTCATAGTGCCTCTTGATCTTTTGTGCCTTTTTTATGGCCATATTATACTTCAATTTAGACAAACGTCTAATATATAATATACCATTTAAATGATCTAGCTCATGCTGAATACATCTCGCAAGCCAACCACTAGCTTTTAGCATCCGTTCCTCATTATTTAAGTCTTTATATTTTACAGTTAAATACTTCGGACGCTTAATTTCGTGACTTTGTTCTGGAATTGAAAGACATCCTTCCTTGAGAATTATTTGCTCATCAGATGATTCCGTGATTTCAGGATTAATCATGCAAAACTTGCCATTCGATTTATATCCTGCCGGCCCGCCTTCAATGTCCTTCAGCTGAACACCCATAACAAAAATTCTTTTTAGTACTCCAACCTGCACTGCAGCAAGGCCAATACCATCTGCATCGTACATAGTTTCGAACATGTCATTTACTAATTCTTTAATTTCATCGTTTATAGCCGTTACTCCGCTTGCACGTGTAGTTAACCTTTCATCAGGGGCAATTACAATTGGTAATTTAGACATAAAATTATAACTCTATGTTTTATTTTTTCCTTTGTCTAGTGTTTGGGGTATATTAAAATGTTGCTGTATTTTTATAATAGAATATAAACTATTAAAGAAAGTTACAATTTAAATAGAATTGTGCCATAAGGTCAACTGATGTACTCTGCAGTAATAATAAAGCCAAGGGGAAGTGTTTTTGCTGTTTTAGACATAGGCACAACAAAGATTATCTGTCTAATCGTTAAAGTCAGTGGCAACTTCAGTTATGAAATAACAGGAGCAGGTTATAAGATCGCAGAGGGTATAAGTGGTGGATCAATAACCGACGTAAAGTATGCAAATTACTCCATTTTATCAACTATAGGTCTGGCTGAGCAAGTATCAGAGGAAACTATAGATCAGATATATATTAATATTGCCGGATGTGGAATTTCATCTTTCAATTTGCACAATGAAATTATTGCAGCCAATCATGAAATCTCTGACCGGGACATAAAACGTGTAGTCTTTCAAACATTTGAGAAATATATTGAGGGAAATGTTATCATTCACAATATACCGTTAAAATATCACTTAGATGACATGACCAACATAAAAGAAGTCATTGGATTGTATGGAAAAAGATTATCTGCTGAGGTTAATGTTGTCACTGCTTCTCGTTCAGCACTTACCAATATTGAAAACTGCGTAACCAACAACAGTGGGCTAAGTATGGCCGGCTGTATTGCATCTTCATACTCTGCAGGTCTTGCTTGTCTAAGTGAAGATGAGAAAGAGCTCGGAACTGCCATTGTTGATATAGGAGGTGGGTACACTGCAATCGGAATTTTTAAAAGGGGGAAACTTATATATGCAGACAGCATTCCAATTGGTGGCATTCATATCACTCAAGATATTGCTTATGGGTTATGTACAAGTATAGAACATGCAGAGCGCATAAAAATACTATACGGCAATACTATCGTGACTTCAATAGATGAAAACGAGTATATCACAGTGCAAAATAATGAAAGTGATGAGCCAACCCAAGTGCTCAAGTCTGAACTTATTGGCATTATAAGACCGAGAATCGAAGAAATACTTGAACTAGTAAAAGAGCAATTTCGGGAGCAGAAAGACACGATTAACAAAGTAGTCATCACAGGCGGAACCAGTCAGCTCACAAGCATGAAAGAAATTGCAAGCTATATATTCAATAAGCAAGTCCGTATTGGATGCCCTAAATCGTGTAGTGGCCTTGATGGCGAATACGATAAGAATCCTGTATTTTCTGCTGCCATAGGTTCTATAAAACTAATAGTTAATACTTTTTATAAAAATAGTCCCAGAACGCTCAGCCAGGATGGTAAAATAAGTAAATTGTATCACTGGGTTAAATCGAAAATTACAGTCTAGGTTCCTGTTTTCTCTTAATCATGCAAGCGTCACGCGCTGGAATGACAACATTCTACCCAATTCATAAATTGCAACTGGCCATAAATATTAAAATTTTTACCAAATAAAAAAAGGCAAAAGAAACCTTGTTAGCTAGTTATTTACTATCTATCTTTTAAATTGGCATTTTTTTATTGTCTTAAACGTTTTAATAAACGCATTTTAGCTTATATTTAGGTAAAAACCTTGAAAGTTTATAAAGACATGAGGTGCACATAGTGCAAAAAACTAAACACAAGATGCCAATTACATTGAGTTTTTTGTTGTTTAATCTGTACGGACTGAAGCTAAATAATAGCTTCAATACTATGAATAAGGATGAAGGCGAAGGTTGTTAAGTAGTTTTTTTAGTTCCGTTTCTTAGTTGATACGCGCCCTGCCTTTAAGCAGAGATAAAAGCACAATTATTACGAACAACATTCCACCAACAACTGATACAGCTCCACCCATAATGAAACAGATATGTGCTAGCATCAACGAAATGCTTGGTAAATCTACAACTTTCCTTAAGATGCCATATCCACCAAGCCATACAAGACAAGTAATATGGAAAAAATCTCCCAAACTGCATGCATAAATCTGTAATCTTACCACAGAGCTTTTTATCTCTTTACAGGCTAGTTTTGGCAACAGACAAATTCATAAAAGCTATAGTGATACCAACCACAGAACCATGGTAATGAGCAGGAATTGTGACATTCCCCTCAATAGTCAGCATTCCAAGCATGCCTCCACAGATAAATAATACAAATGAATGCAGTAAATAGTCACCCTTATCATTCAGTAAGGCTTTTATATTGCGATATACGAGCATTGTATAAGAAACACGGCAAAACTGCCTCAGCAATTTTCATGTGCCAAGTAAAAAACCTTATCAATTCAGCACTATCCACTGAATAAACAAAATATGCAAACGGCGAGCCTACAGCCAAGATCGTGTTGATAAATATCGGTAAATGGTAAAATTCTATTGTTTTAAGCTAGATTGATGCTGTAACTTAGTATTATCAAATAAACTAAAAACATTCCTTGAGCGAAGGCAAATTGTAATAAATGTTCGTCTCCCCAGAAGAGATACTCGTAAAATAAACTTTTATCTGAGTGATACAGACCTGTAGGCATATTTTTTTTGGCTAGAACAAAGCAAAGAAATGACGATACAAGTATAATGACCAGTCCAATTTGTTCAACAGAAAGGTAAGAAGCTTGTTTATTTGACATGTGGCTGAGTACTGCATTTGCCAATATGCTGGTAATAAACAAACTGAGCTCAAATAAAAACAATTTGCCTTGTAATACAGGTATATAGTTACTTTTGATCGCTTAAGTGTTTGGAACAAATGCGGATATGAACACCAGCAGCATGGAAAGGATTGAGAGAATCCATAAAAAGTTGAGCCAATTGTTGGTGTTTTATAGACTTCTGATAAAGAGCAGGGATATTATAGAGCACATCCATACCCAAATTGACAAGTTCACGTGTATCACCAGCGCATTATCAAAAGTGTATTGTGCAGAAGGAATGAGAGAGGAGAGAAAAGGCAGTCGTAGAAAATAACAATTATTGACAGCAATCCAGAGCAAGCAAGGTACATACTGCTAAGAATATCCATTGCCTGCAAAGTGAAGTTTTATTTTGTATGTTGAGCACAGTTATTTCCCTTTTTTATTTTTGATTGCTATAATACAAGGTAGCACAAGTTTTTCAAATTGATTAGCACTTCTATGCGTGGTTCAAATGAATGATATCACAACAAAGCAGGTCATATCTTTCATTCTAAAAATGCTGCACCCATTCCTGTTTCATATTACAATAGTATTGCTAGCAGCATTGGTTTGGGCTGTCGATGTTTCCTTTAGTCCGTACTTGATAAAAATTATTATAGACCGTGCTTCAACATCAGCTGCAGATAATCTTTTTTATAATATAGCAACTCCTACCATATCTTACGTACTGATATTACTTTTACTTGAATGCATTGCCAGGCTATACAACTATTTTTTTGAAATTAAGATGATTCCTAACCTACGTAAAAACATTGTTGAATCAAGTATTGTCATATTATTAAACCAAGATAATAGCTACTACCAAAATAACTTCTCTGGCAGTCTTGCTAACAAGGTTAATGATTTGACAAATTATATTCCGGATATTGTACAAATTATGATTGATAGGTTTGTAAGTCGCGCATTTGCACTTGGCATTGGAGTTTATTTTTTATGGCAAGTGAATATCAGCTTTGCTTTATTGATGCTGACTTGGTCAGCACTATTTGTTCTGTCTTCTTTCCTGCTTGCAGAGAAGGTAACGCGTCTTGCAGATGTGTGGTCAGAGCTTGTCTCAAGCATTACTGGCAAAATGGTAGATGTATTCTCAAATATCATGTCTGTAAGGTTATTTGCCAACAAATACCAAGAAAGATTATCTTTGCAAGCTACTCATAGCGAAGCTGTTAAAGCAGAGCAAAGCCTTCAGTGGCTGTATACGTGGATTTTTACTTTCTATGGCTTTTCATTCATAATTATGCAAATACTTAACTTGTATTTCTTAGTTAAAGGAAGGGAACAAGAACTGATTACTACTGGAGACTTTGCTTTCGTCATGACTGTTAATATAGCAATAGCTAATTTTCTTTGGATGATAGCCAGAGACTTCTCACAATTTTACAAATCATGGGGAAGGATTACTCAGGCTTTGAGGACAATTACTGCGGTTCCTGAAATCCAAGATCAGCCAAATGCAGCAGATCTGGTCATAAAAAAAGGGGAAATTATTTTCAATCAAGTTCATTTTTACTATAAAGATGCAGAACCAATATTTGAAAATAAATCCATAATAATTAAATCTGGTCAAAAAGTAGGGCTTGTTGGTTATTCAGGTAGTGGTAAATCGACATTTGTGAACCTGATCCTCCGGCTTTATGATGTTAAGTCTGGAAAAATTTCAATTGATGGACAAGATATTCGCAATGTAACCCAGGATTCTCTACACAAAAATATCGGAATGATTCCACAAGATCCATCGCTTTTTCATAGAACTCTGATGGAAAACATTCGCTATGGCAAAGCAGATGCTAGCGATGATAAAGTGATAGAGGCTGCCAAACGTGCGCATGCCCATGAATTTATTTTAAAATTACCTCAGGGTTATGAATCACTCGTTGGAGAAAGAGGTGTAAAACTTTCAGGAGGACAGAGACAACGCATTGCAATTGCAAGAGCTATTTTAAAAAACGCTCCTATATTAATTTTGGATGAAGCAACCTCACAACTTGATTCTGTGATTGAAAGTGATATTCAAAAGTCCCTACGGGAGTTGATGCAAGGCAAAACTACAATAGTAATAGCCCATCGCTTATCTACACTTTTGCATATGGGTCGCATTTTAGTCTTTGATCAAGGCAAAATTGTAGAAGACGGCACGCACCAAGCATTGCTCGATAAAAATGGAATGTATAAAACCCTATGGAATGCACAAGTTGGTGGATTTTTGCCAGAGAAAAGTGGAGGGGTATACATCAAGAGGTGCGTTAAAGAGCAAACATAAGGTATTTTTTTAATCAACGTGGAAACGGTGCAACTTGAAAGTCTTCAGTCATATTGTTTAAAAAGTTTTTGCTTAAGTCTTGATCAAACTTTTCAATTGTTATACCAAATCCCAACGGTAAATTAAAAAGTTCTCCTGCGATTAGCGAATTTATAGCTCTTTCCATAATAATTCAAGAGAGGTAAAATAAGGACTTATAGTAGTGAAGGTAAAGATACCAGCAGCGTA
>NZ_JACZHU010000025.1:0-12015 GCF_020278605.1 Wolbachia endosymbiont of Mansonella perstans
AAAAAAAAGCAAAAGAAACTCCTGGTTAGTATCTATTTTCAGTTTTCAGTATTGGCATTTTTTTAAGTCTTAAACGCTGCAATTTAGCGACTTTTAAACTTAACAGACCCTTAGTTTAAGCGCTAAGAGACTTGCTAAGCAGAGAAAAAGGCAAAAGAATCCCGTGGTAGAAGTTACTCACTCCCTAATCCTAAAAATTGGCGTACTATACTGTCTTAAATGACTTATAAGTGCGTTTCAGCTTGCATAGGGAAAAATCTCTAGAAGTCTAGGTAAAATTAATAAAGACATAAGGTGTAGATAGTGTAAAAAATAAAACATAAGAGACAACCGTAATACTCTTGTCGTTTAATCTGCACAGATGAAGATAACTGAATATATCCAATCTTGATAATGGGGTTGGTGAAGGTTGTCAAATAGTTTTTTTTCATCAACTACCTAAATGACACCTAGGATTGTATAATAGTTGTACTGGAATCCAGTTTTTCATATAATTTTATTAAAAAAGTATGAAAGGCCTATATATCAAGACTTACGGCTGTCAGATGAATGTTTATGACTCCGTTTTAATGGAAAATATAATTAAGCCTCTGGGGTTTAGCGTTGTTAGTGACGCAGAAAAGGCTGATTTGGTGATATTGAATACTTGCCACATTAGAGAGAAAGCAGCAGAAAAGCTCTATTCAGAGCTTGGGAAGATTCACTCATCACGAAAAAATAAGGAAATTACTATAGTGGTAGCCGGGTGTGTAGCACAAGCAGAAGGTGAGGAAGTGTTCAGAAGAGCCCCATTTGTGGACATCATTGTTGGTCCGCAGAGCATTGCTACTCTACCGGAGTTAATAGTCAAAGCAAGCAGAAGTAAAGGCCATCTAATAAATACTGATTTCCCAGAGGTTGCAAAGTTTGATAAATTACCAGATGAGTGTTACAGCAATAGCCAAGGGCCTTCTGCATTTCTTTCCATACAAGAGGGCTGTGATAAGTTTTGTACATTTTGTGTAGTGCCCTACACTCGTGGAGCTGAATATTCCCGGCCAGTGAATGAAATATTCCGTGAAGCGCTGAAATTAGTCGCGAATGGAGCAAAGGAAATCAATTTGCTCGGCCAGAACGTCAATGCTTACCACGGGGAATGCGAAGGAGAGATATGGGATTTAGGAAAATTAATTGGTCATATTGCTAAAATTGAAAAGCTAGAGAGGATTCTCTATACAACCTCTCATCCACGAGATATGCATGAATCTCTCTACTTGGTACATGTAGAAGAGCCAAAACTCATGCCATTTATTCACCTGCCTGTGCAGTCAGGTTCAAATAAAATATTACGCGTGATGAACAGAAAATATACTGCAGAGGAGTATTTGGAAATAATAGATAGATTGCGTAAATTGAAACCTGAAATCGAATTTTCTTCTGATTTTATCGTTGGTTTTCCTGGAGAAACCGAAAAAGACTTTGAGGAAACTATGAAATTAGTAGAAAAAGTAAAGTATGCTCAGGCTTATAGTTTTAAATATAGCCCAAGACCTGGGACGCCAGGAGCGGAAAGGAAGGATCAGGTACCAGAAGAAGTTAAAACAGAACGCCTTCTTCGTTTACAGAAGCTCATTAGTGAACAACAACTCGAATTTAATCAGAGTGTGGTAGGTAAAACTATTCCTGTTTTATTTGGCAATAGAAAAGGCAAACATCAAAACCAAATTATTGGTAAAAGCCCATATATGCAATCAGTTTGCATTGATGATCCTGCAGATAAATACAGAGACAAGATAGTAAGTGTGAAGATATTGGAAGCTCGGCAGAATAGTTTGCTAGGGACAGGAATGCTTTTGAATTTGTGATTTTCCAAAAAGTCATATATTCTCTAAATTTATCCAGTTAAAATGAATATGAAGTCAAAGCATTATCCTGATACAACGAGTAGTCCTGATTTTTCGTCGTTGGAAAAGGAAATCATAAAATTTTGGCAGGAAAGCAAAATTTTTGAGCGGTCAGTTAAAGAACGTTCCAAGGATAATTGTTTTGTCTTTTACGATGGACCTCCATTTGCAAATGGACTGCCACATTATGGGCATTTACTCACTGGTTTCATCAAAGACGCGTTTGCAAGATATCAAACTATGCTGCAAAAAAGAATTGAGCGTAGATTCGGTTGGGATTGTCACGGGTTGCCGGCTGAAATGAGTGCAGAAAAGGAACTTGGAATATCTGGCAGAGCTGAGATAGAAAAATTCGGTATTGAAAAGTTCAATAACCACTGTCGTACTTCTGTGATGAAACTTTCATCAGAATGGGAAAAGTATGTAAATAGGCAGGCAAGGTGGGTAGATTTTCATAATGACTATAAAACCATGGATAAGTCATTTATGGAATCGGTAATGTGGGCATTTAAGCAGCTTCATAACAAGGGTTTAGTGTATGAATCGGTACATGTTGTTCCCTATAGCTGGGCATGTGAAACTTCATTGTCCAATTTTGAAACAAGGCTTGATAATGCATATAGAGAAAAGGCTAGCAAAGCTGTAACTGTTGCATTTGAGCTTTTAGAAAATCCAAAGCAGTTTAAACAAAAATGTAAGTTACTCGCTTGGACTACAACTCCTTGGACGTTGCCGAGCAACCTAGCGCTGGCAATAGGGAAAGATATTGAGTATTGTGCAGCGCTAGTAAATGGTGAAATCTACATCTTCGCTGAAAGCTACTTGGAGAAGTTTATCATCCACCTCGAACAAAACAATATTCCGTATGAAAACTGCAACATAAAACTCAAAGCAGATGATCTTGTAGGTCTTTCTTATAAGCCGCTGTTTGATTACTTTAAAGATACGAAAAATGCATTTCGCGTTTTCATAGCAGATTATGTCACAGCAGAAGATGGTACTGGAGTTGTGCACACTGCTCCTGGATTTGGTGAAGAAGATTTTTACCTGTGCCAAAGCCATGATATTCTAGCCATTTGTCCAATTGATAACGGAGGCAAATTTACTGCTGAAGTTTTGGATTTAGCAGGAATTCATGTCTTTGATACTAATGATACGATAATAAGAAAGTTAAAAAAACAAGGAAATTGGTTCAAAACCGAGCAATATATTCACAATTATCCACACTGCTGGAGAACTGATACTCCTTTAATCTATCGTACTATGCCTTCTTGGTATGTTGCTGTAACAAAGTTTAAGGAGAGGATGGCGAAGCTGAACAAAAAAGTTAATTGGATACCGAGTCACATAAGAGATGGCCAATTTGGAAAATGGCTTGAAGGAGCACACGACTGGTCAATTTCACGTAATCGATTCTGGGGTACACCGATTCCCGTATGGAAATCAGATGATGAAAGATATCCAAGGGTAGATGTGTATGGTTCAATAGCTGAACTAGAGAGAGATTTTAATGTTAAAGTGGATGATTTGCACAGACCATTTATTGACACTTTAACAAGACCAAATCCTAATGACCCGACAGGAAAATCAGTTATGCGTAGTGTGCCTGATGTATTTGACTGTTGGTTTGAATCTGGCTCAATGCCATTTGCACAAGTTCATTATCCATTTGAAAATAAGGAGTGGTTTGAGAATAATTTTCCTGCAGATTTTATTACTGAGTATATAGCGCAAACTAGGGGATGGTTCTATACGCTTTTTGTATTGTCCACTGCTTTATTCGATAGTGAACCGTTTAAGAACTGCATATGCCACGGTGTTGTTCTCGATATAAAGGGGCAGAAATTGTCCAAGCGTTTGAATAATTATGCGGACCCAATGGAGGTGTTTGATAAATACGGTTCTGATGCACTACGTTTTCTTATGCTTTCTGGATCTATTGTTTGTGGTGGTAATTTGCTACTTGATAAAGAAGGAAATTCAATCCGAGATGTTCTGAGAAACGTAATAAAACCTATTTGGAACAGTTATCACTTTTTTACCATGTATGCAAATGTAGACGGAATTAAAGCTGAAGTTTGTAAGGATTATCAAAGCACTATTGATCGCTACATGATCTCCAAATGTTTTGAAGCTGTAGAAGGTATCCAAGCTTCTATGAACAACTACAATTCCCAAGAGGCTTGCAAAATTCTGATAGATTTTTTTGAAGTATTAAATAATTGGTATATTCGTCGCAGTCGTGAGCGTTTTTGGAAAAGTGATTTAGATCAGAATAAAACTGACGCTTATAATGTTCTATATACGGTTTTTTATTACATACTTCGGGCTGCAGCTCCTTTATTGCCGCTTATAACGGAGGCTATATGGCAGGGGCTTAAATACAAAGAAACATCTGTTCATTTGGCCAATTTTCCACAATTAGAAAAGTTTGATAACGAGCTCATTGCCAAGATGGATTTAGTGAGGGAGATATGCAACTCTGCACTCTCTATCAGAAACACCTTTAATATACGTATCAGACAACCGCTTGGCAGTATGACCATTTATCACAAGTCTTCCTGTAGTTTTCTTGAAGGTGAACCGCTTTCTGTCATCCTGGAGTTCTCTCCTGTCATTCCAGTGCTTGACACTGGGACCCAACATGCTGAAGATTCAAATGAGTACCAGGAGATGATAAAGGATGAGGTGAATGTAAAAAGCTTGGAATTAGTAAACAGACTTGAAGGTATTGCATCGCTAGAGTTAAAACTAAATTTCCCACTACTTGGAAAGAAGGCTCCAGACAAAATCAAGAAACTAGCTCAATATGTCAAGGAGGGAAAATGGAGGCAAGTTAGAAATGAGCGAATATTTCTAGGAGATGAATCAGAGAACTATATTATAGAGAAAGGTGAGTATGAACTATTATTAAAAGCAAACAGTAAATATTCCTCTGTGTTTGATAACAACAAAGGAGTTGTTATCCTAAACACTGAACTGAACGATGAATTAATTCTAGAAGGGCTTGCAAGAGATGTTGTGAGGCTCATTCAGGAAACTAGAAAACAAGCTGATTTTCATATATCCGATAGAATCAAAGTAGTAATCAAAACAGAGGATGAGAAAATTCAAGAAGCGGTGAATACGTGGAGTGAATATATAAAAGAACAGACTCTTGCCTTATCTTTAGAAATTAATATAGAAATTGAAATCAGCTTCTATTCCAAGGAATACCAAGATTTAATTGTTGGTATTAAGTTAGATTGCTAGTAGTTGCAAATTGTTATTATTTATGCTATACTTGAGGCAATTAGGGTAAGGTTATAGTATGAATGCTGTTGTAGATCCTGGTGGAGTTATTAGTTCAGACAATAGTGATTTAGGTAAAAAAGAACCTGTTGCTACATTAGAAAAACAAAAATCCATTTCTAATGTAGAGGAAAAGGATAAGCATTTTGACATTCCACTAAGTATATTTCGTTATAAAGGTTATGATTCTGACTTTTTCACTTCCTGGTATAATATACTAAGAGGAATATTTGAAGAGATAAAGGGAATACTCCCAGAAAAACGGGTGTTGAATTTAGCTCTATCAGTTTTAATGCTCCCTTATATTGCTTCTATTTCATTGGGATTAGTAGTATATAACAGGTCTAAAGCAGACGATAAAATGCAAGCCAGTCCGGAGAGAAATGAAACAAAAAAAAGTGAAGTGAGTGAAAGTACAGCAAAAAGATTAGCATATAGCGTTCTTGCTGCAATAGCGATTTTTGTTAATATAGTTGTGCTTGTCACCTTAATTATTCCTGCAACACTAGCTTTGGCTACTTTTTATCTTTTGAATAAGAGGTTATCTCATTCTTTGATTGCTACTGTTAAGATAGGTAGTGGGTTGTATAAGAATGAGCACCAGAATGTTGAGGTATCCTTTCACGAGATGGATGCTGGTGAGTCAGACATTAGGTGGGATATAGGAATTAAGTTTCCACCACAATTTGGACAGTTACTTAGAGATTTGTGTGAAGATAAAAGTGATAAGCTATTTGTTACACAAGATGCAGAGCATAATACCATACTGAAACTATCAGCTAATATCTACTTAAAAAATGGTCTTAGGCCTTTACGTAATGAGATCAGGGGTATGCTTGCAACTTTGATTCAAGGATTCATAGAAGCTATGGAAGAACTGTCGAAGCTAGACAAAAAAGATATTACATACGATAAACTGAAGGAATTATTGAACGAGTTCAGACTGAAAGCGGTGAATAGTGTAGATCCTAAGTTGACAAGTCACTTAATACAAGATGCTTACAGAGTTGCCTTTATACAGGCAATCAAATTTGCATGGGAAAGAAGAAAATTTTCATTAGAGGAACAACTGAAAGAAATACTAGTAGAACAAGAATTAAAAAGCAAAGGTAAGGAATTGCCGTCTGAAAGAGAGATTATAATAAAAGGTTTGAAAAAAGCAGGAGCAGAAGTACCGGATACCTTAGATGATAAGTCGCTTCCCACATTCAAAGCGGAATGGAAACGACTCATAGAAGAGAAAATAGCTAAAGGAGCAAGAATTGATGTTTATAAGGATATGTATCCTCAAGCAACAGAGAAAGCTCTTGGTAATGCGGAAACGGAAATTGAACATTTAAAAGAGGCAGTGTCAAAAAGATATAATGATGTACATAAAGAGTTAAAAGGAATATATGAAAACAGAAGGAACGGTAACTTAAAAGATGGTGCTCTGAAAAGGAAATTAGAGGATCTTTTTGGATTTAAAGGTAATGATCAAGAGGTTGAGCAAAGGCTAATAAAATCGGTAATGAGAAGAACTAAGATTATATTAAGTCAATCAGGTATAGCGGATAAGGAGAAGCAAAGCTTGATGAAACAGTTTGAGAATTTAGAAAGAGAAGCTCCAGGTAAAATAAATAACTTTATAGCAAAAATGTATTTAGAAATAACAAAATGTAGAATTCAAAGTTTATTTAAAGGACAAACGGAGGGTATAGAGCACTCATGTAATCTATTAGAGAAAGGTGCGCCGGATTTAGTGGCAAAAACTAACTTGCATCGCAAGAAGATTGAAGAATACTTAAAAAGTCCTGGACAATCTAGATCATTAAAGGCAATAATGAAAGAAAACGAGGATTTAAACAAGTACTTAGAAAATGAGCGAAATAGCAAAGGAAAAGAGCATCCAAATACAAAGTTAATAGAGCAGCACTTAAAAAATAACCAAGAAATTCTGAAAGCATTAGAGAACTTAGAATCAGACAAAGAAGAATCATTAGTAAATGAAGAAACAAAAAATGATTACAAAGAAGAACTGGAGTCTCGTGAAAAAATAAAATTTGCAATCATAGAAGATGATTTACTGGAAGCATTCAAGCAAGAAACTTTTAATGAAGCAAAAACCAAGAAGTTATTAGAAAAAGCAGAACTTGAATATTGCTTAGCAGAGAAATACATCAAATATCCTGTGATTAAAACGAAAGATAATATCAAACACTTTTGTCAGGCTTTATTGTCTTCTCTGATAGATAATTTGGTGGAAAAGATAATAAATCATGTACCAAAGGATAATGAAAGTGGACTTTTACGATTCTGGAACTTTTGCAAAGTTGCGAAAGGTTATATTAGAGTAGGCTTGGAGGCTACCAAAAAGGATAAAAGTACAGAAGGAAAAGCGTTAGATGTGGCTCATGATACTTATAAAGAAGTAAAAACGTTTCTTCAATATTTTGAGTCAAGTTATGAGGAAGTGGGGAGCTTGATAGGTGGCGTATTTTCTGATAACGGTGAAACATTTAAAAGGGATATATGGCCCCAGATAAAAAATCATTTGCTTGGAATGTGGGATAGATTTTTTAAGGATATTGAATTTACATTGATTAGCAAAGATAAAAACATTAGTCAAGAAATAGAAGGAATAGTGGAAACTAAATTGGATGGGCTTACAGCACAAAAGCATAGCTTGTTGGTAAACTCTGCCCAGGCAGCAGGGGCGTAATACACTATCTTGCTAAGTAATTATAAATGACTGTAATAATATCACTACTATTACAGCCCATTTGAGTAAGTTCAGCATTTCCACCGCAACCTCTTCCAGTTACGGTAGATACCAGCTCTTTTGCGCTGATTTTATCAGTTAAGTCTTTGCTTACTTTGACAATCAGCACTGTTTTGTTTTTTTCAGTTGCTGTGAAAGCTATTACAGTTTTTGGTTTTTGTTGCTGCAGAACAAATTCCCTTATTATACTTGCTGGAATGTCAGTGAAAGTGTGGCCTACAAAATTCATTCCACTTATTTCAGTGCTTTCTATGTTCTCCGCGCTTACGAGCTTTTTATAAAGGTTTTTTATTTTAGCTTCGGATTCCTTGCGCTCTTGGCTTAAAATGCCTAGTCGGTTTGTTATTTCACTTATTGGTGCTTTTACAGATTCTGCAATTTTTTTTAAGCCAATTTCATTATCACGTACATAATTAATTGCTTCTTGACCGGTCAAAGCTTCGATTCTTCTTACTCCAGATGCAATAGAACATTCTGTTACTATCTTAAACAAGCCAATTTCTCCAGCGCGCTCCACGTGCGTGCCGCCACATAACTCTTTTGAACCTCCAATGCTCACCACTCTTACTTGGTCGCCATACTTTTCGCCAAACAATGCCATAGCTCCTTCGTCTATTGCCTGATTTATGCTCTGAATTTTTGTAGATGTAGAAAAATTTTTTCTGATTAGAGAGTTTACCATGTCTTCTATTGCAAACAGTTGGTCCTGAGTAACTTGAGTGTTATGGCTGAAGTCAAATCTCAGTCTATCCGGTGCAACCAAGGACCCCTTTTGAGTAACATGATCACCCAAGATTTTTCTCAACGCAAAGTGGAGAAGATGTGTAGCTGAATGATTTCTTTTTAGATCCTGCCTTCTTTTCTTGTCAATGCTTGCTGTAACTGTGTCACCTTTACAAACTGAGCCGGATTTAACCACGCACCTGTGCAAACATAGGTTATTAATCTTATTGGTATTCTCTACTGTGATTACACTTAGGTTTGGTGTCATTCTGACGTGTGGCTCTGGCTCAACTGGGATGATAACTCCAGTGTCCCCCACCTGTCCACCTGATTCTCCATAAAAAGGTGTTTTATTAAGTATAATGGTTACCTTTTCTCCTTCTTTTGCAGAATCAATAACTTCGTTTTTAGGGGAAATTATGGCTATCACTTTTGCACCCTTTACCTCACTAAACTCATAATCAACAAACTCTGTTTTGCCAAATTTATCGATTAAGTCGAACCATATTTGCTCAACAAACTTTTCACCAGATCCAGCCCACTTAGTACGTGCCTTCTCTTTTTGCTCTTTCATCGCATCATCAAAACCTTTTTGGTCGAATTTTATTTTCCTCTCTTTTAAAATATCAAGTGTGATATCTAGAGGAAATCCATAAGTGTCATATAGCTTGAACGCCGATTCTCCTGGCAGAGTATCGCCTGGTTTAAAATCTGCAGTAAATTTTTCAAAAAGATTAATGCCTTTCATCAAATTATCTTTAAAGTTCTCTTCCTCCGATTTTAACGTTGTTTCTATTGAACTTTTGGCTCTAATCAGTTCAGGATAAACATCTCCCATATAAGCTGAGCTCAAGCTATCTATCAGCACTGGAAAAATGCGATGGAGTAGAGAGTCATTATATCCAAGCTGATGAATATAACGTGCAGCTCTCCTGATTAATCTGCGTAGTACGTAATTTCTGCCTTCGTTTCCAGGAAGTACCCCCTCTGCAATTAGAAATGTGGCTGCACGAAGATGGTCCGCAATGATCTTATGAGCTACTTTATTTTCTTTATTTCCACAGAGCTCTTGCGACTTATTTATCAGAGCAGAAAATAGATCAATATCATAGTTATCATGAACGTTTTGCATTACGGCAGCTATTCTCTCAAGGCCCATTCCAGTATCGATGCATTTTTTTGGTAACTTTTGTAAATCACCTTCTTCATTTTTATTAAATTCCATGAATACCAGATTCCAAATTTCAACAACTCTATCGTCATTTTGTAAATTAGGTTTTGCATGGTCATAAAAGATTTCAGAACATGGGCCACATGGACCAGTATTACCCATGCTCCAAAAGTTTTCATCTGTTGCAATTCTAATGATTTTATCATCCGAAAAACCACTTACCTTGCGCCAAATCTCGTATGACTCATCATCAGTGTGGTAGACAGTTATGGATAATCTGTTTTTGTCAAGAGACAATTCTTCAGTAATGAATTTCCACGCAAGTTCTATTGCAGTTTCTTTGAAGTAATCACCAAAGCTAAAATTCCCAAGCATTTCAAAAAATGTGTGATGCCGAGTTGTATAGCCAACGTTTTCAAGATCGTTGTGTTTACCGCCGGCTCTTAGACACTTTTGACTCGAGATGGCACGTTTCATTTCAGTTTTTTGTAAACCGGTGAAGATGTTTTTAAACTGCACCATACCAGCATTCGTAAACATGAGTGTTGGATCATGCTCTGGGATTAAGGGAAAAGAAGAAACCTGCTTGTGGTTGTTACTTACAAAAAACTTTATAAATCTTTCTCTAATTTCATTTAGCTTCATCGTTTTTATTGAGATTATCTATGCATAATAAGTTGTAATGAGAGCAAAATCAATTCATCACTCTGAATATTAATATATATCATTTAATATAATAAAAGCAATATTTACATAAAAATTTAATAAAAAGACATAGACTGAAACTTTCGATTTGCTAGTATAGTGAATATTAAAAAATTTAGGAATAGATATATGATAAAAAAAACACAAAATGTCTCATAAATAGAGAAAATGACACCATTCGAGGAAAGGGCAATAGTTACTATTTCTTCTAGCTTGAAAAACATAGAAAAAGGAAGAAAATACACTTTTCATTGAAAGGAGAGGGTTTAACAATTGATACTTTTAGTATATCTGACAATCATACAGGTTATACTTTATTGCTAGGATGACAAAAAAGGTTCCCACCCTGAAGGGCATTATAGATTGATGATTAACGATATTATTTCAGATCTGAGGAGTGGAAAATAAAAAGTAAAACAGAGTATGATTTCAGAAAATTCGACGAAAGATATCTAAAAGATCTAAAAGGACTTTTAAGTCAAAAGGTTACAACAACTAGTTCACAGGAAGAATCTACTACTGAAGGAGTTGAGTATGAGACGCAAGCTACTTTGGCTACTGATAGTGCAACAAAAGAATTATTTAATTCCAGCCAATTGGAAGAGTCTACTAATGAAGAGGTTGACTATAAAACGCAAGAAGGTAGTGAATATTTCGCTGTAGAACCAGCTCCTTTAAAACAACAAAAACTTGATCTTGCACCAGATGAAACAACTGAAGAGATCAAACACGTAATGGAAGAAAGAAAAAGGTTAAATGCTAGTCATGAAATTACAACTGAAAATATAGAATATGCTAGGAATATGACAAGAAAAGATATTGCTTTTTTCTCTAGTAAAGTCACATCAAGAAACTTACCAGCATTTTCTGAGTTGAGTAGTACAAATGCGACATTACCTCAATTGCCAAATGAATCAGGAATTATCGGCACAATAGCAGCAGGATTATCAACATTGAATGCTTATATTATAGTACTAGTATTATTAGTAGCTGCTGTTACTATCGGAGATGCTGGTTTTTACGTAAAAAGAAGAGAGGAGATAGTTACGATTTTGAAAAATCTAGTGTAGAAATGAAGTAGAAGCTCCATTTTCTGAAGAGCATAATTCTCTGCTTGATGAAGTAAACACTAAGCCAGGAACATATCGGTCTTTTCGATTTGATGATACTTAATCAGTATGTAAAAGCCGCCATACTAGACTCTATTTACAAATTTTATTAGGGGAGGGATAGAGGAAGGATGGTGGCTTAGATTACGATATGGAATTACTTAAAGAGCACTCGTGAAAGTATGCGCATCAAGTAGTGGTAAATGGTTTAAACAATAAAATGAGTAATTTGCTCCTAAAGGCTTTTAGATTAGATCTCTTGTATAACCTAAACTAAGCAGAAAAAAGCAAAGATTGTTAGAGTGTTATCCAAATAGCTCCTTTTCTTGTTATTTATAGCCCTTCTGATAACAGTCAGGAATAATCAAAGAA